>JACMKG010000280.1 GCA_014380255.1 Prolixibacteraceae bacterium
GGCAGATGCCTGATGGAAATCGACCGCATGGTAGAGGAATATTTGGAGCAGAAACCAGGGGATGGACAACAAAGGCTTCATTTCGGGGATTAAATAAAAAATCATTTACTATTGATTGGATAGACTGAAGGACTGAAGGACTGAAGGATTGAGGACTGAGGTTCCTGGCTTCATTTGTTCAGTGCATTAAATAGTAAATAGTAAATGATTAAATAGTAAATAGTTTCCCTTTTCTCCTCTCTTAGCTTACCTTTTTTATACCTGAAAAGTTGATTCTGTATTCACCGGGGGTGCATCCTTTGGTTTTCTTAAAGATGCGGTTGAAATTAGAGATGTTGTAGAATCCGCAACGAAAAGCTATTTCCGAAATGCTCTGGCTGGTTTCAGTGAGCCAGCGGGTTGCAAAGCCGATGCGGTAGTCGTTGAGAAAATCGATGAATGATTTGCCCGTGCGTTGTTTCATCAACCTGGATAAGGTGGTCTCAGTCATGTTCAGTAGCTTGGCTACCTGTTCCACTTTTATCTTTTCATGATAATTCTGAGCAATATACTGGCATACTACCCGGATGCGGTCGCTGTTAGCAACCTCCGAAGTGTTGATAGGCTGGGAGCAAAGCAGTTTTTGATCACTGGAGGTGGAAAGGATGTGTAATATCGAAAGTAATTCTATAAAAGCGTCCATGCCGTTATGGCTGGAAAGCTCCATCAGCCTTGGGGCAATTAGCTCTACGATATGGCCCGGGAATAAAATACCCCTTGATGCATTGAAGAGTAATTCGTTGATGGATTTCATCATGTTCCGTGCCAGTAAGCTTTCATGAATCAGGTCACGGTGAAACTGAATGGTAATTTCATGGATATGGTCACTGGTACACTTGCCATTGTTCCAGCCATGGTATACATTGGGGCCTACCAATACCAATTCATATTCATTAATATAGCATGTGTGATCACCAACGATGCGTTGTGCACCAGTAGCGTTGACGATGAAGTTTAACTCATATTCAGGATGGAAATGAACCGGAAAGTCGAACTGGCTTTTCTTTCGGTCGAACACCAACAGACAATCGCCTTGTGATAAGGGGGTAATTTCCCGCTGTATTGGGTTTATTGTATTTTTCATTGTCTAATACTAATGCAAGGGTGCGAAGATAATAATGATGTGCTTCAATGAAGTGTTTTCAATCGAGTCCTGCGAATTTCATTATTTATATTGAAGAACAACTTATTATACCAATTTTTATTTATTATTACGGGAATGAAATTTAACTCGAGCTGTATGAAAAAACTGAACTTATTTTCTGTTGTATGTCTGGCCTGGCTGGTCATTGCCGGTTGTTCGGATAAGGATCCCATCACTACAGTGAATGAGGATGTCGTCTTAAAAAATGCTTCGGTAGCAGGGAAGTATATCGTTGTGCTGAAAAGTGATGCTGCTATCGTCCGTTCGGGCCTTTCTGTACGAAATGAGAAAGTAAAGGAGAAAGCCCGCGGGCTGTTAAAGAAATATGCTATTACCGGGCAGGTTGAAGAGGTATACGAAACCGCCCTGCAGGGTTTCACGGTACGAATTGCACCCGGTCAGGCCAAAAAGCTTGCTCAGGATGTGAATGTGAAGTATGTGGAAGCTGACAGGGTGATCTCCTTGTCGCCCATCGAGATAAACGGAAAGCCCTCTCCGCAGCCTGTCGCCCAGAGCAAGCCCTGGGGAATTACCCGTGTGAACGGGGGGGTGAGTGGAGTAGGCAAGAGGGCCTGGATTATTGATTCGGGCATCGATCTGGACCATCCTGATTTAACGGTAGATGTGGCAAAGTCGAAAACCTTTTTAGGTGGCACATCAACTCCTGATGATCAAAATGGGCACGGCACGCATGTCGCCGGGACCATTGCAGCCAAGGAAAACTCCATAGGGGTAATCGGTGTTGCCCCGGGAGCCACTGTTATAGCCGTCAGGGTGCTCGATCGCAGGGGAAGTGGCAGTACGTCCGGGGTAGTGGCTGGAGTGAACTACGTGGCCGCAAATGGGGTTTTAGGCGATGTGGCCAATATGAGCCTGGGAGGCGGAGTTTCAACCTCTTTGGATGAAGCGGTAGCCAAGGCATCTTTGACCGTGAAGTTTGCACTGGCGGCAGGAAATGAGTCAGACAATGCCAATAACCATTCACCCGCAAGAGTGAACGGTGCTAATATTTACACGATTTCAGCCATGGACCAGGCTGATAAGTTTGCCTATTTCTCCAACTTTGGCAATCCGCCGGTTGACTATTGTGCCCCGGGAGTATCGATCTATTCAACGTATAAGGATGGTGGGTATGCCACTTTATCAGGCACCTCCATGGCAACGCCCCATGTGGCTGGCATTCTGCTTCTTGGTGCTGTAAGAGCTGGTGGTAATGTGCTAAGTGATCCGGATGGTAAACCAGACCCGATTGCTGTGCATTAAGCAAAACAATGAATATAAAAAAGGGCTGTCTCAGAGAAGAGACAGCCCTTTTTTATATTCATTGTGTCGATATAAGCGAATGTGTTTTAATAAAGTCCCAAAGTCCCTGGGAAATACAGATCACTGATCATCTACTCCTTTTCACAGAAAATCAATACGGTAATCATCTAAAAAAGCAAAAAGGTGAAAACTTGTCTTTCTCAGGTGCTTTGTCACTATATCACTCTTTCTCTAGTTCCTTTTTGCAGCCCAGTCGACAGCACATCCGATATGTTCTTTCACTTTTGGATCCTGGAAAGCTTCAGGGGTGTGTCCAAACACGGTATAGAATGAACGGATATTGCCCATTTCCTGGTACCAGATCAGTGGGTGATCGCCCATTTTCCATTTGTCGTCCTTCAATGTTTCGGCATCCAGAGATGTTTCGTCCAGGCGGGCCAGGACAGTTACTTTGGCACGAGGATTTTCCTTGAAAGTGTACCACTCATCGAAGGTGCGGTATGTTTGCATGCCTTTGAATGGAGCCATGGTTGGATGATCCGTGTTTTCAAAGATGACAGTTCCTACCTGTCCTTTGGGATGCGTTTTAAAGAATGCACCGTTTAGCTGTCCATACCATGCCCAATCATATTCACAGTCGGCCGAGGCATGAATACCCACAAACCCTTTACCTGTATTCATGAAAGCTTCAAAATCTTTTTGCTGTTGAGCATTCAGTACATCCATCGTTGGATTTAAAAATACCACTACATCAAAGTTTTTCAGAAAGTCGGGAGTGAATAGATCCGCATTTTCAGTAGCAGTCACCACCCATTTTTTAGCATCGGCCAGATCGCTCATCATCTTTATGCCTGCGGAGATTGAATTGTGTCTGAACCCTGATGTTTTAGAGAATACAAGCACATTGATTTTTTTGTCCTGTGCCATTCCTGAAAACACAATTGACAGGAGCAGACAAAATACAACAGTAAGTTTTTTCATGATTTATTGTTTTAGTTAATTGGTTATGCAAGGATACAAATTTCAAGTCAAATATAAAGAAATTATAAATGTTGAATGTTGAATTATAAATGTTGAATGGTTAAATGGTTGAATGGATGGATGGTTGATTTGTCATTCATTTAACCATTTACAATTTAAGCATGACATAATGGAATCTCATTTCATCTCCTTATAGTCCTTCAACATTCAATCGTGCAACCAAATAGTAAATTGTAAATCGTCTAATTGTAAATCATTTAGCATTTATCATTCAACATTTAACATTTCTCCCGATCATTCTTGCATTTCTGTTTGATTTACCGGGGCTGTTTTCTCAGGAATAACCTCAGGTTCCCATCCCAATAACAATAGCAATACGAAGAATCCGATGATATAGGCAACGATGATATGCCAACCGGCTTTTATCCAGTTGAAAACAGATCTTGACTCATGGAATTTATTGGAGATTGCCACCCCAGCTGAAGAGCCGAACCATATCATTGATCCGCCAAACCCAACGGCATAGGCCAGCATACCCCAGTCGTAGCCATTCTGCTCAAGGGCAAGTTTAGTAAGAGGAATATTATCGAATACGGCTGATATGAAACCAAGGGAGAACGTGGTTTTCCAGGATGCCGCGGGTAGTTCCTCAACAGGCATTAGAGAAGCACAAGTGACCAGGGCAAGCAGGAAGATGGATCCTCCGATGGAATTGCGGGCTTCTGCCCAATCGGTTTTACGCAGCAAAGCGCCAATGAGGATTCCAATCCAGACACCCAGTGCAGGAAAATCAAAAAATACGTTTGTCAATATAGTTAGCAGTAAAATAAGACCAACAATGCCAATACGTGTCCAATCAATCGTAATTTCAGCGTTTGTTGCTTTTTGAATGGGTTGATATTTATGCTGTTGACGCGATGCAAAGATAGAGAAAAAGGCTAAAGCAGTTATGGCAGCTACATAGGCATGAAGGACGTTGAGAGCTGAAACACCCTGTATCCACATCAGGGTAGTGGTGGTATCGCCGATAACACTTCCTGAACCTCCACCATTACTGGCAGCAACAATGGCAGCGATGTATCCTATGTGGACTTTGTTCTTAAAAACAACTAATGCGACGGTTCCCCCAATTAAGGCAGCTGCTATATTGTCGAGGAAGGAAGAAAGAATAAATACAGCGATTAATAAAACAAGCGGTCCTTTCCAGTCATTGGGTAATAGCTTGGGTAAATATTCCGGCAGCCTGGATTGTTCAAAATGCCTGGACAGAAGAGAGAATCCAATTAACAGGCCCAATAAGTTCAGCAGGATGCTCCATTCACCAACCCGCATATGCTTGTGCAAGATCTGATCAGCAAGATCCACATGGCCAACTAAGTGTTCTGCTAAGTTAAAAGATGGAATGAAGAGAAATTTGAAAGCCAAAATAGAGGCCAATCCAATAAGAGCCACCCAAAGGGTGTAACGGTGAAACAAGGCAACGCCCAGAAGGGTAAGGGCAAAGAGTAGAAATTCGGGTCGGATACCAAAAATCAGTGGTGCAATTTGATTAATAATCATAAGTTTAATTCGTAGGTTTAGTGTTTATAATTCTTGTTATCTCTTTGTAATTATCATTGACTCAACAGAAGTATGATCAAACTAGATAAAATATCCTTCGTTGTGAAAGAATAAACAACATCCAATGAATTTTTAAAATAATGGCTAGTAAAAATATTTATTATTTTAAAATAAAAAAGTGCATATGTTATTTATCGGCATAAAAATGAAAAGATAAAGGGGACGTACTGTTTATTAAAATTTATCGCATAATTTTGCTTATTACATTTTTGTTTTTTATCCAAATCATAATTCAGCTTTTCTTTTCCTGAAGTTCAGTTTATTATTCTTATTTTTATTGATATAAATAACTTTTGAATTCTCTATATATGAAAATATCAGTAGTTGGAACGGGATATGTGGGGTTGGTTTCTGGTACCTGTTTTTCGCATACAGGCATTGATGTGGTATGCGTAGATGTGAATGAGGAAAAGATCCGGATGCTCAACAGCGGGCATATTCCTATCTATGAACCGGGATTGGATGATATCTATAAATACAATGTTGAAAAGGGCCGATTGTCCTTTTCGACCAGCTTAAAGGATAGCCTTTCAGACTGTGAGGCTGTATTTATTGCCGTTGGCACACCGCCTGATGAGGACGGTAGTGCTGATTTGAAATATGTGCTGGGTGTAGCCCGTGAGATAGGCCGCTACATGGATCACTACATGGTGATAGTTACCAAAAGTACGGTTCCTGTGGGCACATCGATCAAAGTAAAGGCAGCTATTCAGGAAGAACTTGACAAAAGAGGGAAGAGCATTCCTTTTGATGTGGCCTCAAACCCTGAGTTTTTAAAAGAAGGAAGCGCCGTAGATGATTTTTTAAAGCCCGACCGCATCGTGGTAGGTATTGAATCTCCCGAGGCCGAGAAGACCATGCGCAGGCTTTACAAGCCTTTTTTGCTCAATGGCCATCCCATTCTATTCATGGACATAGCATCTTCTGAAATGACCAAATATGCAGCCAATTCGATGCTTGCCACCAAGATCAGCTTTATGAACGATATAGCTAACCTGTGCGAATTGGTGGGAGCTGATGTCTCGATGGTCAGAAAAGGGATCGGATCGGATGCACGAATCGGGAATAAGTTCATTTACCCTGGTACTGGCTACGGTGGCTCCTGCTTTCCAAAGGATGTGCAAGCCCTGGTGCGTACGGGCGATGAACATGGTCACCCTCTGGACATATTAAAGGCCGTGGAGGCTGTGAACGACCGGCAGAAGTCGGTTCTGGTGTCAAAGATCAAAGCCCACTTTGGCAATGACCTGAAGGGCCTTCGGTTTGCCTTGTGGGGCCTTGCCTTTAAGCCCAAGACCGATGATATGCGCGAGGCGCCTTCGCTGGTAATTATCGACAGCCTTTTAAGTGAAGGGGCGTCTGTTGTAGCTTATGATCCGGTTGCCATGGAAGAGGCTAAACGTATCCTTGGCGACCGTATCACCTATGCTAAGGATGAATATGATGCCCTGATTGATGCCGATGCCCTGATCCTTGTTACCGAATGGCCCGAATTCCGCATGCCCAACTTCCGGGTGATGGAAAAGCTTTTAAAGACAAAGACCATCTTCGACGGGCGTAATATTTACGAGCCGCAGGAAATGCAGGAGTTAAAGTTTAACTATTACAGCATCGGGCGCAAGCCTGTTGTTGTATCACACTAAAAGATCTGAAAATGAAAAGAATACTGGTTACCGGGGGTGCTGGTTTTGTAGGCTCTCACCTGTGTGAAAGACTTCTGGAAGAAGGAAATGAGGTCGTTTGCCTTGATAACTACTTTACAGGAAAGAAACACAAGATCGTCCATTTGCTGTCAAATCCATACTTTGAGTTGATAAGACATGATGTTACCATGCCTTTTTACATTGAAGTGGATGAAATTTACAATCTTGCTTGCCCGGCTTCACCGGTACATTACCAGTATAATCCCATCAAGACTATCAAGACGTCTGTAATGGGGGCAATCAATATGCTTGGTCTGGCAAAACGCACCAGGGCTAAAATATTGCAGGCATCCACAAGCGAAGTTTATGGGGATCCAATCATTCATCCCCAAACCGAAGGCTACTGGGGCCATGTAAACCCGATTGGTATTCGTTCCTGCTACGATGAAGGCAAGCGATGTGCCGAATCGTTGTTTGTAAATTATCATGTACAGAATAAAGTTCGGATAAAAATTATCCGGATCTTTAATACCTACGGGCCTAAAATGGAACCCAATGATGGAAGGGTGGTTTCAAATTTTATTGTTCAGGCGCTTCAGAATCAGGATATCACCATCTTTGGTGATGGTACCCAAACCCGAAGCTTTCAATATGTATCCGACCTGGTGGAAGGCATGATCAGAATGATGAAAACGGACGATTCTTTTACAGGGCCTGTGAATATTGGCAACCCGGGAGAATTTACCATGCTTGAACTTGCTAAAAATGTGATTGAACTAACGGGATCAAAATCCAAAATTATATATTTGCCGTTGCCTTCTGATGACCCGACACAACGACAACCGGATATTTCTCTTGCCCGTGAAAAACTGGATGGCTGGGAACCTAAGGTTCCTTTGCGTGAAGGACTTATAAAAACAATTGTATATTTCGATGATCTCTTATCAGGAAAAACTAAAAACATTTAAACTATGAAAGGAATTATTCTGGCTGGCGGTTCTGGAACTCGTCTTTACCCGATCACTAAAAGTATTTCGAAACAAATCATTCCGATCTATGATAAACCAATGATATATTACCCGTTATCGGTTTTGATGTTGGCAGGAATCCAGGAAATACTGATTATTTCAACCCCAAAAGATATTCATCTTTATGAGGATTTGCTGGAAGACGGAAAACAGCTGGGGATTAAGCTGGAATATGCCATTCAGCCTTCACCGGATGGTCTGGCACAGGCTTTTATCATAGGTGAGAAATTTATCGGTGATGACAGTGTTTGCATGGTGTTGGGAGATAATATCTTCTATGGTTATAATTTCAGATCCATACTCGAAGAAGCCGCCTCGTTGACTGATGGCTCCATTGTATTTGGCTATTATGTAAATGATCCGGATCGTTACGGTGTTGCTGAATTTGATGAACAAGGTAAAGTATTGTCACTTGAAGAAAAGCCGGCTATCCCTAAGTCAAATTATGCAGTGACTGGTCTTTATTTTTACAGCAATGATGTGGTCAAAAAAGCCAAGGCATTAAAACCTTCAGCACGCGGAGAACTGGAGATCACTGACCTTAACCGCTTGTATCTTGAAGAAGGACGCCTGAATATGAAACTCCTGGGACGTGGATTTGCATGGTTGGATACGGGCACCCATGAAAGTTTAATGCAGGCATCCACATTTATCTCTACCATCGAACAACGTCAGGGTTTGAAAGTGTCGTGTATCGAAGAAATTGCTTTTAGCAAAGGATACATCAATAAGGAGCAGCTACTGCTTTTGGCTGAGCCACTTAAAAAGAACCAGTATGGCGAATACCTGATAAGACTGGCTAACGGGAAAATACAATCTTATTAGCCAATCAACGGTAAGCTTATTTAAACCATTTTGAACAAATAAATTCTTTTTTTACCATATTAATAACCGATAGTGAAAATAATTGAAACACCTCTGGCAGGGCTTCTCATCATAGAGCCTCAGGTTTTTGCAGACCAAAGAGGATATTTTTTAGAAAGTTACAATCAACAAAAGCTTAAAGAAGCTGGAATTACGGTTGACTTTGTACAGGATAACGAATCAAAATCCTCAAGAGGGGTTATCCGTGGATTACATTATCAACTGGCGCCTTATGCCCAGGCCAAGCTTGTTCGTGTCATTCAAGGCAGGGTTTATGATGTGGCTGTTGATTGCAGGGAAGGTTCTCCTACCTATGGTCAATCCTACGGGCTGGAACTGAGTGAAGAGAACAAATTACAGTTTTACGTACCTAAAGGTTTTGCCCATGGCTTTTCGGTATTAAGTGAAACGGCTATCTTTTCCTATAAATGTGATGAATTCTATAACCCGGCCGTTGAACGTGGAATAAGATACAATGATCCGGCTTTAAATATAGACTGGGGAATAGAAACTTCTCAATCCATTGTTTCAGGAAAAGATGCAATCCTTCCTTTGTTCGCTGATGCTGAAATGAATTTTATATTTGGAACAAATGACTAAAATTTTAATTACTGGTGCCAATGGGCAGCTTGGCTCTGAAATCAGAAAGTCAGCCAGTTTATATCCTGGGTTCAGTTATCTATTTACCGATGTAAACGAATTGGATATTACCGATCCATTGGCTGTTGAAAAGATGCTGACAGAGGAAAAACCACAGTGGCTGATTAACTGCGCTGCCTATACGGCTGTTGACAAGGCTGAAACCGATGAAGAAACGGCTTGGATTATCAATGCTGTAGCGCCAGCCATACTCTCAGAAAAAACCAAGGCTGTCGGCTGTCGCTTTGTACAGGTATCCACTGATTATGTCTTCGATGGAAAGAATTATCGCCCCTATGTGGAAGATGATGAGGTTTGTCCCACTTCGGTTTATGGCAAAACGAAACTGGAAGGCGAATTGATTAGTATGACCAACAATCCCTTGTCGCTTGTAATACGTACTTCCTGGTTGTATTCTTCTTTTGGAAGCAATTTTGTGAAGAGCATGATCCGCCTGGGTATGGAACGTGATCAGTTAAATGTAATATTTGATCAGGTGGGCACTCCAACCTATGCTGGAGACCTGGCATTGGCCATCATGGAAATCATCCGTAAAACAGACTCTGAAAGCCATGATTTCGTTCCCGGTATCTATCATTATTCCAACGAAGGGGTTTGCAGCTGGTATGATTTTGCAATCGCCATTCACCAGGTATACGGAATCCACTGCGAGGTGAATGCCATTGAATCGAAGGAGTATCCTTCACCGGTGGCCCGTCCGCCTTACAGCGTTTTAAATAAATCAAAAATTAAGAGTATTTTTGGAATCCAGATTCCATACTGGCGTTCCAGTTTAGAAAAATGTATCCTAGAAATCAAAAACCAACAATCATGACAGCAACAAATGATGTTTTGAATCCGGTAATATCCAAAGCCAAAGAATGGTTACGCGAAGTGTATGACGAAGCTACAAGAACAGAAGTAAGAAGGCTTCTTGACAACGAAGATCAAACGGAGTTGATTGACGCGTTCTATAAAGACCTGGAATTTGGAACCGGTGGTTTGCGTGGCGTGATGGGCGTGGGAACTAACCGGATGAACATTTACACCGTAGGTGCTGCCACCCAGGGCCTGAGTAATTATCTGAAAAAAGAATTTGCAAACCTGCCTTCAATCCGGGTGGCTATTGGTTACGACTGCCGTAATAACAGCCGTTTGTTTGCTGAAACAAGCGCACATATATTTGCAGCCAATGGTATCGAAGTGTTGCTTTTTGATGAATTACGACCCACCCCTGAGCTTTCATTTGTGATCAGGGAATATGGATGCCAGAGCGGTATCATTTTAACGGCTTCTCACAACCCCAAGAAATACAATGGGTACAAGGCATACTGGAGCGACGGCTCGCAGCTGGTAGCCCCTCATGACGAGAATGTAATTGAAGAAGTACTGAAAGTAAAGGCCGAGGATATCAAATTTGCCGGTAACAATGAACTGATAATTACCATTGGTGATGAGGTTGATCTGAAATTTATTGAGAAAGTAAAAACAGTATCCATTGATCCCGAATTGATAAAAAGGTATGCTGACCTGAAGATTGTCTATACGCCTATCCATGGAACCGGCGTTAAGCTTATTCCCATGGCACTCCGTGCTTTTGGATTTACCAATATCATCCATGTGCCTGAGCAGGATATTGTAAGCGGCGATTTCCCCACAGTGATCTCTCCCAACCCGGAAGAACCTGCAGCCATGAAAATGGCCATCGAAAAGGCAATGGAGGTGGATGCCGACGTGGTGATGGCTTCCGACCCCGATGCCGACCGTATCGGTGTGGCCGTGAAAAACAACCATGGACAGTATATCATTGTAAATGGCAACCAGACGGCTATGTTGTTCATTTACTACATTGTTACCAATATGAAGCAAAACAATTTGCTTAAAGGCAATGAATTCATTGTAAAAACTATTGTAACAACAGAGAAAATTGCTGAGATTGCCCGCCGAAATAATATCGATTATTACGATGTTTATACCGGCTTTAAATTCATTGCTGAAATAATCCGGGAGCTTGAAGGTGAGAAGAAATACATCGGTGGCGGCGAGGAAAGTTTCGGGTTTATGCCTGCTGACTTTGTCCGAGATAAGGATGCTGTTTCCTCCTGTGCCCTGATGGCCGAGATTGCTGCATGGGCCAAGGATCAGGGTAAAACATTGTATGAATTGTTATTGGACATTTATCTTGAATACGGCTATTCAAGAGAAAAAATGAAATACATTGTTCGTGAAGGGAAATCAGGCGCTGAAGAAATTGAACAGATGATGGTCAGTTTCAGAAACGATCCTCCACGGCAGCTGGGCGGTTCAAATCTGAAATATGTGAAAGATTACGACACCCTTATTGAGAAAAATGTGCTCACTGGTGAAGAAAAGAAAATCGATCAGAAAATAACGATGAACGTGCTTCAGTTCTTTACTGAAGACGGGACCAAGATATCGGTTCGTCCTTCAGGTACTGAACCAAAGATTAAGTTCTACTTTGAAGTTACCAGTGAATTAAAGAGCCATGCTGATTTCGATGAGGTGGAAAAATGGGCCAATGAAAAGATCGATAATATCATGAAGGAACTCGATCTCTAGTGTAACTCGAATCAATGGATGAAATAACCAATTATTATTTAGAATAAACAGTATTAATTTATTAACCAAAACCAATTAAGATGAAACGTGTATTGTTATCAGTGGCAGGAGTTTTGGCCATTACAGCAGTTTTTGCCCAAGGCAGGACTGATTTTCCTATGAAACCTGAAATGACAGAAATCTGGGAACCTGAAGTGCGTGTTGTTGCTCCCGGAGAAACTGTTGCAGATGCTCCTGCAGATGCTATCGTACTTTTCAACGGTAATAACCTGGCTGAAGAGTGGGTCAATGAGGCTGGAACTGAACCAAAGTGGACGGTTGCTGATGGTGCTGTTACGGTTACCAGAGGAACCGGAACGATTAAGACCAAACGTACGTTTAATGATTTTCAACTCCATATCGAATGGCGTTCACCCGCTCAGGTGGTAGGCGAAAGCCAGGGCCGTGGCAATAGTGGTATCTTTTTACAAGGGTTGTATGAACTCCAGGTGTTGGATAACTATAACAACAGAACCTATCGCAATGGTCAGGCCGGTAGTTTATACAAACAACATGCTCCTTTGGTTAATGTCACTAAAGGCCCGGGTGTATGGCAGGTGTATGATGTAATTTATACAGCTCCCCGTTTTAATGCAAACGGTACTTATTTCACACCTCCAACAGTAACTGTTTTGCACAACGGCGTGTTGGTGCAGAACCACGTTGCCCTGCGCGGTCCGACTGAATACATCGGTATTCCTGAATATTTCGTAAAACCTCACGGTGCCGGTCCAATTATCCTTCAGGATCATGGCAACCCGGTAAGTTTCCGCAATATCTGGATTCGTGAACTATAACATTTTAAAAAGCAAAGCTTTCTTTTAAAGAAAGCTTTGCTTTTTTATTAGTACTTATTTTTATACTTGAACCGAATGGTTTGTTACAGGAAGTTTTTATTTTTTATTTCCCTTTCCCCTTTTTTTGCGCTCCAAGCTTTTACCCAAACATTTGATTCGTCCAATCTTCCGTTAGTTTTTTTGAATACCAATGGCCAAACCATTGTGAATGAACCTAAAATTAATGCTTCCATGGGTATCATATGGAATGGCCCGGGTAAGCGTAATGCATTGACTGATCCCAAGAATGACTATAACGGCAACATCGCCATTGAAATAAGGGGTTCTTCATCCCAGGACCTGTTTCCAAAGAA
>JACMKG010000281.1 GCA_014380255.1 Prolixibacteraceae bacterium
ATCATAAGTTTTCTATTTCCAAGTAAAGCATTGATGCCGTTGATCGTAACTTCGATACCATGCCCTGGAATAGCAACAAATTTATCGACCTTTAAGAACTCCAGACCTTCCTTTTGTGCACCTTTTACGATGGCTTCGCCCAGTGGATGTTCTGAGCCTTTTTCAGCAGAAGCAGCGAACTGAAGCAACACATTTTTCTCAATTGATTCCATCGTTACAATATCAGTCACTTCGGGTTTCCCTTCTGTGAGGGTACCCGTTTTATCAAATACAATGGTGTTGATCTTGTGAGTGCTTTCCAAAGCCTCTCCACCTTTAATCAAGATACCGTATTCTGCACCTTTGCCAGTTCCTACCATGATCGCAGTAGGTGTGGCCAATCCAAGAGCACAAGGGCATGCGATAACCAGAACCGCAATAAATATGGTGAGTGAAAATACAGCGGATTGACCCGTGAAGAACCAAGCCAGTGAAGACAAGGTTGCGATAA
The DNA here is from genome assembly GCA_014380255.1 of Prolixibacteraceae bacterium. The sequence continues at coordinate 491 of JACMKG010000281.1, forward strand.
CAAATACAATGGGTACAAAATAGCCAGATACAATGTCTGCCATTTGCGCAATCGGAGCTTTTGAGCCTTGAGCATCTTCAACAAGTTTGATTATTTGAGCCAAAGCTGTATCGCTGCCTACTTTTGTGGCTTTGAATTTGAAAGAACCATTTTTATTAATACTTGCCCCAATAACCTTATCACCGATACTTTTTTCAACTGGCATACTTTCACCTGTCAGCATGGATTCATCAACAGATGTCAGTCCTTCTATAACTTGCCCATCCACAGGTATTTTCTCTCCAGGCTTAACAAAAATTACATCTCCCACTTCAACTTCTTCAATAGGAATTTCGATTTCTTTGCCATCCTGAATGATAATTGCTGTTTTCGGAGAAAGCCCCATTAGTTTCTTTATTGCCTCTGAGGTTTTGCCCTTTGATACAGCTTCTAAAGATTTACCAAGTAAAATCAGAGTAATGATAACGCCTGCTGTCTCAAAGTATAAGTCATTCACATAGACAAAGTCACCAATGGATATTCTATAAGTGGAATATAAGCTGTATAGTACAGCAGCGGAAGTTCCCATTGCAATCAGTGAGTCCATGTTAGGACTTCGCCTCCAAATTGCTTTGAATCCTATGGTATAAAATTTATATCCTGCAATGACAACAGGGATAACCAGTGCAATTTCAACTAAGGCATAAAGAAGCGGGAACTGCATAGGATCAAGCGATGCAGGGATAGGTAGTTTTAACCACCAAACCATAGCGCCCATAGCAATGTACAATAGCGGGACACTAAATACAGCGGAAATAATAAACTTTGTCCAAAGTATGCGAATTTCTTTTTGCTTTCTAATTTTATCCTCATCCACAGCGCTCTTATTCTCGATTTCAAGAGCCTTATAACCTGCTTTGGAAATGGATTGTTTGATTTCTGAGAGTCTTATTTTGGACGGATCATATTTTATAGTTGCTTTCTCAGTGGCAAAATTAACGGTGGCACTCGATACCCCCTCCATTTTCCCAACAACTTTTTCTATTCGAATTGCGCAGGCAGAACATGTCATACCTTGGATGGGCACGGTTACGTTTTTTTCATCTACTTCTACTATAGCTTCATAACCAGCCTTTGCCACAGCATCCTTGATATGGGATACATCAAGTTTTGATTCGTCATAAGTAATATTTAGCTTTTCGGTTGAAAAGTTTACATTGGCGTCAATAA
>JACMKG010000282.1 GCA_014380255.1 Prolixibacteraceae bacterium
CCTATGTAAGCTCTATGTTAACCCTATGTTGGGTCTATATTTTTGAAACGAAAGTTAGCCCCTTCATAGACCTGACATAGAGTTAATATAGAGCTTGGAGTCATGGAATTTGGAACCTTAACAGTAATCCGGACAAAGGAGGTTCAATCAAAAGGGGAGCTTCCAATTCATTTACACAAAAATCGTACATGGCCCGGAATTTTATTTACAGCTTTCCACTGCCTTTTTTGCTTGATCTTATTAATCCAATAAACCTACTTTAAATCAAGCACAACCTTTATTACCATACTGTCGGTGCGATGCACCTTTAAAAAGCCTTCATGCTTAACTTATGCTACCATACTGACAGTGCTACGCACCTGGAGCCGCGTTAGCGGTCATAATATGGTAGAATGGCATACCAAGCACCATAAGCCGCGTTAGCGGTGACAATATGTAGTATAGCCCTCATTGGTAATCATAGTGAAGTTCGGGTTTCAGAGCATTTGAAACAATATCACAGATCACTATCCACAGCATTATGCATTGATTCCTATTAATGTATCAAACGGCATTAAACGGCACTATCAAAAACAAAAGGGTCAGGACTTTCGTCCTAACCCTTTGATTTTCATAGTCGGGGTGACAAGATTTGAACTTGCGACCCCCCGCCCCCCAGACGGATACGCTACCAGGCTGCGCTACACCCCGAACTTTGTGGTTGCAAAAGTAGCCATCTTCTTTAGTTTTGCAAAAAAAATAGTTGCTTTTTACTCATTTCTGCGAAAGTTATTGTTGCGACTTATAACATTTCGGCCCGAAGGTGCTGGTTTGTAATGCTTACTGGGCTGTGCTTTTTCTTTCGGTTTTGCTGCTTTATGAAGCTTCAACCTGAAATCATCCAGTATATTCATAAAGTTTGCATAGGCGTCAAACTTGGTCTGATATATCCTACTTCCGTTATTGAATTGATACATAGGGTGCTGGTCATCCATCAGATGGATATGATCGCTTGTCTGTAAATATTGCCAGTCTTTTAGAAGATTCAGATCATCCACCTTGTTCACCAAATTCTGCAACAGGTACAGTTGTTTGATGGCTTCTACCTGAAGGTCATTTCCAGGAAAATAATCTGTATTGAAGTTGGTTTTCCAGCAGATGGGCTTAGTTGCATGAATAGGTGCAACAGGTCCGTATTGATCTGCAATTTGATGGGGAAGTATAAATTCGAAATCATTGGATTGAATGATTTGAGATACCAGTCTTTCCATAAACATGTGTTTGAGGCTGATTCCAATGCCACCTAAAGCCTGGTAGTCGAGGTAGATGTTAATCAAAGGCTCATTTTCAGGCACGTTGGATATCAGTTGGAAGATCTCATCCGTGTAAATATCGCTTTCGGAACGAAGGCTTTTAAGGGTATCGGTAAGACTGTCGCTAATGCTTTCGTTTCTAAAATAAACATTCAGGTTGGGCCTGTAAGGATTGGAATACACATAATTGGGGCTTCTCCATTCCAGAGTTTTTGTCGCCCCGTTGGTAATCATGGCACGATAGCCTGCATCTGCAATATCTTTGCCCATCAGGTCGGAGTACATCAGGTCTGAATTCGTAAATACCTGTGGTTTGACCCCGAAAAGAAACCTGGTTTTTGATTGATGATCCCTGATTTGATTGACCAATTCCTTTTTGTGGTTGGTGAGCGTTACCAGTGAATGAGAGTATGTGCTTCCAAGGAAATCAACCAGATTGGTATCGGCCAGCCTGTTGAAACTTGGTAATACTTCAGGTTCATACATTAAAAACTGGTCGCTGGCAGTGCTGGAAATATAAAATGCCAGCTTGAACTGCCCTTTGTATTGTTTAACCAGATCTAGAAGAAAATCATTGGAAGGCAAATAGTAATTAAGAACTGCATCCTTGATCTCTTTTTCTATTCGCAGATCATCGTAATAGGATTTAGCACTGCCAACGTCTGAAGTGTGAAATAGTTGAAAATGAAAGGGATGATGAACCCTGAAGCAAAGACAAATACTCCTCATTTTGTTTAAGGTTTAATATTGATTTAATAGCGAGATAACGGATTCTTCTTATAAAAAGTTTTGTAAATAACCCATTATTTATAGTGAAAAAATAAACAGGTTCAATACCTCTTCGTCCTGGTTTTAAGACTGTAAGATGTATTGAACCATGTTACTATGAGAACTAAAGTATTTATAAGAAGGATTCAAAAAAAAAAGTTTCAGATAAGATTCTACACTCATAGAATCTTATAGAATATCACTTAATTCCCAGTCCACCACAAAAGCAATATCACGTTTAAATGTATTCCTTTGTGCAGCCTTTGATATTAACTGAATATTCTTTTGCTGAACAATTTTCTTATAATTCCCTATCTTTATTTCATTTTCCTTTTCTTCATCATCTGAGATGCTTGAGGAAGTATTGACAGGGTCTTCGCTATAATACCATAGGCTCTCTCTGGGAACACTTTGATTAAACCGTTCCCTGTTTTCGAAACTTCTTTCCCTTTTTCTCATCATTGTAGTTTATTTACATTTTCCTTCATCATTTATTACACTTAAACGGAATAAAGGTTTCTTTTTAAATGTTAAAATATCTAAAAAATGGTTGGGTAAGATGCTATCTATTAAAAGCATATGTTTATTATCTTTATGATATCTTTAAGTAATAAAACAGTCCAATCAGGTAGGGATTGAGCGGCAGATAACCCTGTGTTCAGTTTTTTCTATAACTGTATCACAATTATTGATATGCTGAGTGTTGCAGGTAATGCGTTGTTTCGTAACTTTGAATTGCAAAAAAATATACAAAAACATGTTTACACCATTGAATATAGGCGCAAATAACAGTAACAATTCCTCAGAGGTTTCAAGTACTGAAAGAGTGAAGTGTCTTATTATCGGATCTGGCCCTGCAGGGTTTACTGCAGCTATCTATGCCGCGAGGGCAAATCTTAGTCCTGTGATGTATGAAGGTCTGGAGCCCGGAGGTCAGTTGACCACCACTACGGAGGTGGAAAACTTCCCCGGATATCCCCAGGGAGTGACAGGCCCGGTTATGATGGAAGAATTGAAAGTCCAGGCTCAGCGCTTTGGAACGGATGTGAGGTCCGGGTATGCAACGAAGGTAGATTTTACGGGACCAATTCATAAGGTATGGATTGATGAAACCAAACTTATAGAAGCAGAAGCAGTGATCATAGCAACCGGTGCAACGGCCAAATACCTGGGTATTGAAGATGAGAAAAAGTATGCAGGAAGCGGTGTTTCTGCCTGTGCTACCTGTGATGGATTCTTCTATCGTGGCAAGGATGTGGCAGTTGTAGGAGGGGGAGATACTGCTGTTGAAGAGGCCATTTACCTGGCAGGAATTGTAAACAAGGTATACCTGGTTGTTCGACGCAATGAACTGCGCGCCTCCAAGGTCATGCAGGACCGGGTGATGAAAGTGAAGAACATTGAAATACTGTGGGAACATGAAACCAAAGGGCTTACAGGCGACTTTGGGGTTGAAGGCGCTGTTCTGTGGAGCAAAAAAGGTACTCCTGAAGAAAAAGAAGTAACCATTAAGATTGACGGATTCTTCCTGGCCATCGGGCATAAGCCTAATTCAGATTTCCTGAAAGATTTCCTGGAAACGGATGAAGTGGGATATATAAAAACGATTCCCGGGACTTCAAAAACAAACATAGCAGGTGTATTTGCCTGTGGTGATGTCCAGGATTCTATTTACCGTCAGGCAGTGACTGCAGCCGGATCAGGCTGTATGGCCGCCATGGATGCAGAGCGTTATCTTTCAGAGTTACACAGCATGCAGGAAGCATCTGAACCTTTAATAATTAATGTAGCCCTTTAATTAATCCAACATTCAATTATCCAGTATGAAACGAATAATAAACACTCCCGATGCCCCTGCGGCTATTGGTCCATACAGTCAGGCAGTAGAAGCAGGCGGGATGCTTTTTATATCAGGACAGATTCCATTGGATCCAAAGACCATGAAACTGGTTGAAGGGGATATTCAGGAGCAGACAGAGCAGGTACTGAAAAATATAGAAGCTATTCTTAAAGAGGCCGGCTACACTTTTAAGGATGTGGTTAAATCAACCTGCCTGTTGAGTGATATGGCTAATTTCAAAGCAATGAATGAAGTATATGCAAGGTATTATTCAGAAGATGCACCGGCACGTGCTGCCTATGCTGTGAAAGATCTGCCGATGGGGGCGATGATTGAAATTGAAACCATTGCTGCCAGGTAAGTGAAAAAGGCAAAAGTAAAAAGGCAAAAGGCAAAAGGCAAAAGGCAAAAGGCAAAAGTAAAAAGGCAAAAGGCAAAAGGCAAAAGTAAAAAGTAAATGAAAACGACCACGTTGGTCCTTCACGGCTAAAAAAGAAGAACAAGAAGGTCAGAAGTGTACTCTTTACTTTCTCATTCCTTATTCGACATTTACTATTTAAGATTGTACACACGTTTGAGTAGGATTACTCCATATACAAGGCCCCGGGTTGATTATCAATCCGGGGCCTTTTGCATATGATTCGGTAATTTCGTATCAAAGTACATAGCATGGTGGATGATGTTCATCTTAAGAACGGGATAGGGTTATCGTTTTTTTAATTCCTAACGTTCAGAATGCTTCTGAATGGAAACCTTATTTTCATTATAAACCTTCGTAGCATAAGATGGCACCCAACAGTCACAACCTTATTAACCTTATCTTAAAGTATTGATATTTATAAGGTTTATAAGGTTGGAGTGAGTGTGGCATAATTGGCTACGTAGGTTAATTCATGAATAAGGTTATAAGGAACAGGTGGATTAGTTAATAAATCCATAAACATGATGAAAGAAATGCTTCATTCTATCCACCGCCTTTTGAGATTGATCCGTAATATTTTTATTATGTAACCCGCGCTTGCAGGTCATTATAGTTTTCTAAGCTGTTCTTTGATCAAATCTTTAAGTTCCTCAAAGTCTTTCTCCACGAATCCTTCAGAGCTATAGATAATCTTCCCTTCAGGAGAAATCAGGAAGCTGCGCGGAATGGTTTGAGTTGCAAATTTTGAATAAACTGCCCGGTTAGGATCAGGATACATTGGGACTTCAAATTTATTGTCTGCCTTGAATTTATTTAAATCAGCCCAATTATGCTCACGTCCAAAAATGAGTAATTCGAATTGGGGGTGATTCTTGTACTTTTTATAAATATCAGATTCAATATGAGGCAGCTCTTTCCTGCAAGGCCCGCACCAGGTGGCAAAGAATGTAATTAATACAACTTTGCCCTTTAAGTCACTGATATCTTGCCTCACACCCGGGCTTTTCTCAAAATCGAATGAAGGTACCGGATCTGACAACTTTACTTTGGTAGAGTTGTCTTGTGCATTGCTTAGGTGAACGGAGAGGAAGAGCAGGGTTACAGCAACTATTTTAGTTTTCATGCAATAATGTTTTAAATTTAAAGAATACGGCATTTCCTGTTGAAGGCCGAATATAGAGATTTACAGTGAATTGTTAAAGTTTATGAATATTCATTTTCATTGGAACAATAATTGTAATTTTGGCGCTTGAACTATTGATAGAAAAAACAATTTTATCTATGTTTGTGTTTTAGCATGCAGATGAAGAATATACTTACCATACTTTTAGCCTCCTTCATTCTCCTATCCGGAATGCAACTCTCTATTGCCAGGCATTTCTGCGGTGGAGAGATGGCTGATGTGCAAATCACTTTTTCAAAGGAGAATGCATCATGTGGTATGGATATGGATAATACAGCTTGTTCTGAACATGAGGATATTGCTTCTAATTGCTGCAGAAATGAATTCTCTATGCTGGATGTGGATGATTATTTGAATTCCTCTTCCAAGCAGGTGAAGGAAATATCACAGCCTGTCTTTGAGCTGTTTTTCCTTCCTTTAATACAATCTTTATACTCTTTAGATGCAGCTTTACAGACTCGTACAGATGCCAGTCCGCCTGAAGTGCTGGTGGCCAATGCTGTAAGCCTGCCCAAAATATGCGTTTTCCGAATTTGATGTACATATAGCCCATCTTTCTGTCTGACAGGTTATTTAACCTCTAAAGGGAAAGATGTTGATAGTTTTGTACCGGTTCCAACTTTCCGGTACCTTAAATCATTATAATCCATTAATATCAAATTCAAAATACAATGAAAACGGTAAAAATCATGTTGGTTGCCTTTCTGGCAATTGCTCTGAATGTAAACTCAGATGCTCAGGGCGTTCAATCAAAAACTACTAATAAGACTGAAACTATGAAGGTTTCAGGCAAGTGTAACATGTGTAAGGCTACCATCGAGAAAGCCGCCAAAGTAGAAGGGGTAAGTAAAGCGGAATGGGATACCAAGACCAAAACGCTGGCATTAACGTATGATCCTTCAAAGACAACGGTTGATCAGGTAGGTAAGAAAGTAGCCGCATCGGGCTATGATAATGAGAAAGCAAAAGCGGATGATAAAGCATACAATGCTTTACACAGCTGCTGC
>JACMKG010000283.1 GCA_014380255.1 Prolixibacteraceae bacterium
CTATATCGATTTCGATATCGAAGTGACCAATGTTACAAACGATCGCCTTGTCTTTCATTGACCTGAAATGTTTTTCAGTAATCAGGTCGCGGCAACCAGAAGCAGTTACAATGATATCAGCTTCTTTAACAGCATCAATCATCTTTTTTACTTCGAAACCATCCATAGCTGCCTGTAAAGCACAGATAGGATCAATTTCAGTTACCATAACGCGTGCACCTGCACCACGAAGACTTTCAGCAGAACCTTTACCAACATCCCCATAACCACCAACAACAGCAACTTTACCAGCCATCATAACATCGGTAGCACGACGAATTGAGTCAACCAGGGATTCTTTACAACCGTATTTATTATCAAATTTTGATTTGGTAACAGAGTCATTGACGTTGATTGCAGGAATAGGCAATGTACCCTTTGCCATACGCTCGTACAAACGGTGTACACCGGTAGTAGTTTCTTCAGAAAGACCACGGATATGCTGCACGAATTCAGGATATTTATCGAACACCATATTGGTAAGGTCACCACCATCATCAAGAATCATGTTTAATGGGCGATCGGCTTTACCGAAGAACAATGTTTGTTCAATACACCAGTCAGCTTCTTCCTGGGTTTGTCCTTTCCAGGCATAAACACCAATTCCCGCTGCGGCAATGGCAGCAGCAGCATGATCCTGGGTTGAAAATATATTACATGAACTCCATTTTACTTCGGCACCCAGGGCAACCAGGGTTTCGATCAAAACGGCAGTTTGTATCGTCATGTGAAGGCAGCCTGCAACGCGGGCGCCTTTCAGCGGCTGGCTCGCCCCATACTCAGATCTCAGGGCCATCAGACCTGGCATTTCTGCTTCAGCAAGACGGATTTCTTTACGTCCCCACTCTGCAAGACTGATATCTTTAACTTTATAGGGTAAGGTTAAGTCAACGTTTAATGTTGTTGTTATAGACATATCAAAAATTTTGGCAAAGGTAATATACTCCTAATACTTTAGCAAGTCAATGTATACAAGATAATCCAATGATAATCAACGTGAAAAAAGCAGTTTAAGAAAATGATCAGAATTGACCGGTATTTAGAGCCCACCCTGGAAAATGCCACCATTTCCCCTGTAAACATCCGGAGCCGGGAAACGCTCCTTCAGCATCCTGACCACATGTTTGTCGATGGGTAAGGTTACGTCCTGATCGGTCAGGTGCTCCCAATTTATAAACCTGAATGTTTCTATCTCGTGGGTTGTTGCATAAATATCCATTTGATCCGAATCAAAGTCGAAAGGTTTTATCCTCATCGGCACCTTTATGTCTTCCAGCGCGCGGACAAAATAATAGATAGAGATGATCTGGTGTTCAGGATTGAATGCGCTCATCTGAAAAAAATCGGTGGTATATAGATGTTCCCCAACAGAAACATCAAGCGACATCTCCTCCATGAACTCACGTTTAAGGCAATCCCGTGTACCTTCCCCGAATTCGAGCCCCCCGCCGGGGAACTTTGTATAATATCCCCCACGGATATACTCGTCACTCACGAGTAACTGGTTGCTTTCGCCTAATAAAATTCCGTATACCCTTACATTAAAACCGTACATAAAATTCCGGGTTAGAATATTTTTTTTCTGAGGAATAGCCATCCGATCACCAGGGAGATGATAAGGGAAAGGAACACCGGTATATAAAATGCGTATGGTGACCTGGCATAGGGGATGGGCACATTCATGCCATAAATACTGGCGACAAGAACTGGAAAAGTTAATACAATTGTGATAACCGACAATCGCTTCAATACTTCGTTCTGGTTGTTTGCTATGATACTTGCAAATGCATCCAGTGTGGAACTAAGTATGTTTGTATAGATATTGGCCATTTCCAAAGCCTGGGAATTATCTACGATCAGATCATCCAGGAACTCCTTTTCTTCTTCGTTAAGCCCAAGAAAATGTGTTCTTTCAATTTTCATCAGGAGCAGCTCATTGGAACGGAGTGCCGTGATAAAATATACCAGGCTTTTCTGGATACGCATTAGTTGCAGCAACTGCTCGTTCCGGTTGGCGGCATATAGTTTTTGTTCGAGTGCGTTTCGCCTAAGGTTAATTTCTTTGAGAGATTCCATATAAGTCTGGATAATCTTCTCAACGATCTTTAGCATCATCATCTTCCGGTTGTCGGGATGACGATTCTGAAAACTATTCAGGAATTTTTTGATAGCACTGTTCTCAAATGAATTAACAGTGACAATCTGGGTATGCGTCAGGATTATTACAATCGGAATGGTTATATAGTAGGCGTCACTTTCGTTAAATGAATTGTTTTCAGTCGGGGTTTTGATGACAATTAATTTCACATTGTCTTCCTGTTCAAACCTCGAACGTTCATCTATATCCAGTGAATCCGTTAAGAAGTCTAATGGAATATC
>JACMKG010000036.1 GCA_014380255.1 Prolixibacteraceae bacterium
TATTCGGTCAGGGGAGGTAATTTTGATGAGAACCTGGTGTATGTAAACGATATAGAGGTTTATCGTCCATTTTTGATTCGTGCAGGGCAACAGGAAGGGATGAGCTTCATTAATTCAGACATGGTTTCCTCTATTGAATTTTCAGCTGGGGGCTTCGATGCCAAATACGGGGACAAGATGTCATCGGTACTGGATATCAAATACCGAAGGCCAACAGAATTTGCAGGCTCTGCATCGGCCAGTCTTTTGGGAGGTTCAGTTCATGTGGAAGACCTTTCGGGAAACGGCAAATTCTCACATATCACCGGCCTGCGTTACAAGACAAATCGGTATATGCTTGGATCCCTGGATGAAAAAGGAGAATACAACCCTAATTTTATGGATGCCCAGACCTACCTTACATACAAATTCAGCAACGTATTCGATGTCTCGTTGATGGGAAACATTGCCCAGAATGAATATAATTTTATACCCCAGACACGCAAAACAAGCTTCGGTACTGTTAATAATGCCTACAATGCAACCGTCTATTTTGAAGGACAGGAAGTTGATAATTTTGTGACCACCACCGGTGCCTTTGTTGCCAACTACCATCCCCATGAAAAACTTAACCTGAAGTTCATAGCTTCGGCTTTTCATTCCAAGGAAGAGGAAACCTATGACATCTTAGGACAATATTACCTGAATGAGCTTGAACGCGATCTGGGGTCTGATAACCTGGGCGATAGTGCTCTCAATATTGGAGTAGGAACCTTCCTCAATCATGCCAGAAATTATCTGGACGCAACCGTCTACAGTGTGGAACACAAAGGGGCTTATAACTCGGAGAGGCATCTGCTAAACTGGGGTATTAAGGTGCAGACCGAGAAAATAGATGATCAGATGAGCGAATGGGTACTGCGTGATTCAACAGGTTATTCGATTCCATACCAGGGTGATAAGATTGAACTTTACAGTACTACCACTACTGATTTCAGCATGAGTTCCGACCGATTTACAGGATATCTTCAGGATACGTATCAGATTCCCATAAACAAAGGTTCTCTGTATGCTACTGCGGGGCTCAGAGCCCATTACTGGTCTTATTCTGATGAGCTTTTATTCAGTCCAAGGGGTACTTTGCGCTATTACCCTGACTGGAAAGCAAATCTCGTATTCCATTTGTCGGGTGGAATTTATACCCAGCCTGCTTTTTATAAGGAATTGAAAGACCGCAACGGGGTTATTTATGCCAATCCCAAAGCACAACGATCGACACAGGTGCTTTTGGGAACTGACTATATTTTTAGCGCCTGGGACCGCCCCTTTAAATTTACTTCCGAGATGTATTTCAAGATGATGACCAACCTGGTTCCCTATCAGATTGACAATGTGCGTATTCGGTATATGCCTGATCAAACGGCCAATGGGTATGCCATGGGCCTGGATATGAAAGTGAACGGTGAATTTGTAAGCGGCATCGAATCATGGGCAAGCCTTTCAGTCATGAAAACGGAAGAGGATATTTTGAATGATAATCATGGCTACATTGCCCGGCCAACCGATCAGCGTTTTAGTTTCAGCGTATTCTTCCAGGATTATTTCCCGGGAAACCCTACCTTGAAGATGCACCTGACGGCCTTTTACGGCTCACGTCTTCCCACCGGACCTCCCAATTCGGAGCGTTACATGGATGTATTTCGTATTCCACCCTATCGCCGTATTGACCTGGGAATGTCCAAAGTATTGATTAACCCTGATCATAAAAGTTACCGGTTCAAACCATTCAATTCAATACAGGATATGTGGCTCAGTCTGGAGGTGTTCAACCTGCTTGGTATTAACAATACCATTTCCTATTTATGGGTGGCCAATAATTCGGGAGATATGTTTGGGGTGCCAAATTACCTGACCAAAAGAAAATTGAATTTAAAGCTAACCGTCAAATTTTAAGATATGAAGCTTCCAATATACCAGGTTGATGCTTTTGCCGATAAACTCTTTAAAGGGAATCCGGCTGCAGTGGTACCATTGACTGAATGGCTTCCGGACAGAACCATGCAGCAAATTGCAGCTGAGAATAATCTGTCAGAAACAGCTTTCTTTATTGCTGAGGGCAAAGGATTTAGTATTCGTTGGTTTACCCCCAAGGCTGAGGTGAACCTTTGCGGTCATGCAACGCTGGCAACGGCGCATGTCTTGTTTAAGGAATGGGAATATGAAGAAGATTCCCTTTCTTTTAACAGCAGAAGCGGTGCCTTGATTGTCAGGAAAGTGGAAGATAAACTTCAACTGGATTTTCCTGCAGATAGTGTGCAGGAGATTGAGATCAATCCTCTTTTCACAGAGGCATTGGGCATGCAGACTCTTGCAGCTTACAAAGGGCGCACGGATTATCTACTATTATTTGATTCTGAGGAATCCATCCGTGCGATAAGGCCTGATTTCCAACTTTTGAGCAAGTCTGATGCCCGTGGAATCATTGTAACAGCTAAAGGTACAACGGTTGATTTTGTAAGCCGTTTTTTTGCACCTGCAGTGGGCGTAAACGAAGATCCGGTAACAGGCTCTGCTCATACCACCCTGATTCCTTTCTGGGCTCACAGGCTTCAGAAAAAGGAAATGACAGCTCTTCAGCTTTCCGAGAGAGGAGGCGAATTGTGGTGTTCCCTGGCGGGTATGCGTGTGCTGATTGCTGGGAAGGCCGTTACCTATTTAAAAGGCGAGATCGATCTCTGAAATGGTTCCTGCTAAAAACAATCTCTCCAACTGCTTGTTTTCCTAAAATATCTTTAACCAAGAAAACATGCAAAGCTATAAATATACCAACGAGCTTGTTCACGAATCGTCGCCTTACCTGCTTCAGCATGCCCACAACCCTGTTAATTGGCAGGCGTGGGGAGACTCTGCGCTGAAACGTGCCAAAGATGAAAATAAGTTATTGCTTATCAGTATAGGTTATTCGGCCTGCCACTGGTGTCATGTGATGGAGCATGAATCATTTGAAGATCCTGAAGTGGCCAAACTGATGAACAGGCATTTTGTATGTGTGAAGGTAGACAGGGAAGAAAGACCTGATGTTGACCACACCTACATGAGTGCCGTACAGCTTCTTTCAGGCCGGGGAGGATGGCCTTTGAATGCCATTGCCTTGCCGGATGGACGCCCTATATGGGCAGGTACCTATTTTAGAAAAGAGGAATGGATGGAAGCCCTGGATGCTATTGCGAACTTCTATCATGAGAATCCGGAGAAGACAGAGGAGTATGCAGCCAAGCTGCATGAAGGGATGGAGCAAAATGCCTTGATTGCCATAAAGCCTGTAGGCAAAACAACAATAGATTCCGCCCTTGTTAAATCTCTTCTTTCCAAGTGGAAAAACCAGTTCGACCTTAAGCACGGAGGAACAAAGGGAGCTCCTAAATTTATGCTTCCCAACAACTGGCAATTCCTTTTACGCGCAGGGGTGCAATACAAAGATAAAAAGATTTTAAACCAGGTAAAGCAGACCCTGCTGAAGATGGCTTTTGGTGGTATCTACGATCAGATTGGTGGAGGCTTTGCCCGCTATTCAACGGATGAACTATGGAAAGTGCCTCACTTCGAAAAAATGTTGTACGACAATGCCCAGTTGTTTGGCTTGTATGCCAATGCCTGGAAAGTGGAGCAGAATCCCATTTACAGGCAGGTGGTGCAAGAGACCGTGGAGTTTCTTAAGCGAGAACTGCTTTCTGCTGAAGATGGCTTTTATTCAGCACTTGATGCCGACAGTGAAGGGGTGGAAGGGAAATTCTATTGCTGGTCGAAAGAGGAATTAGAAAAAATTCTAGGAGATGATTATGCGCTTTTTAGTGCATATTTCAATGTCAATACCTTGGGCTTGTGGGA
>JACMKG010000284.1 GCA_014380255.1 Prolixibacteraceae bacterium
AAAATGCATTATCAATTCTTAAAAGCTTGGAGAAAGCAAAGATGATTAAAATGCATCCTACGGAAAAAGCTACCAAGAAATCACCTATCCATTTCAAAGGAGCGATAACCTCTGAACGGGCTGTTGAACTGACTAAAGAAATTGATAAATCCAGGGACGAATGGGACGAAAGAACTATCTGATAGATACGAATGTCGCCATTTACTACTTTGGACTTACCTTGTCAAAAGAATCAGAGAAGTATCTGGATCAGATTCTGGTAGGAACGTATTTTATATCTGTTATAAACAGAATTGAGCTTTTAGGATTCAATCCAATCAACATAAACGAATCAGAGGCTATAAATTCTTTTATCACCAACGCAACTATCTTAGAATTAGATGAAGCTATTATTGTTAAAACAATTTATATCCGAAAGAATTACTCCATAAAACTTCCTGATGCAATTATTGCTGCAACCTGTCTGGTAAATGGGTGTTCTCTTATCACCAATAATATTCGGGACTTTGAAAAAATTTCAGGACTTCATCTTATTAAACTTTAGATAATCATTTGACCTCACTTGGTGGGAATACCTGTGATCCGCGTAATCCTTATTTTCATTATATTTGCCCGCTGTAAATCTAAAACAGAATAAATGAAAGCATACGTATTTCCGGGACAAGGCGCCCAATATCCAGGCATGGGAAAAGATCTGTACGACAAATCTCCTCTGGCAAAAGAGCTTTTCGAGAAAGCCAACGAAATCTTAGGTTTCAGAATTACCGACATCATGTTTGAAGGCACCGAGGAAGACCTCAAACAAACCAAGGTTACTCAACCCGCTATTTTCCTGCATTCGGTATTGCTGGCCAAAACACTGGATAACTTCCAGCCTGAAATGGTTGCAGGACACTCTTTGGGTGAATTCTCTGCTTTGGTTGCCAACGGCGCCCTTAGCTTTGAAGATGGACTGCGTCTTGTTTCAAAACGTGCTCAGGCCATGCAGAAAGCCTGTGAAGCACAATCCTCAACCATGGCTGCCATTGTTGGCCTGGAGGATGAAGCTGTGGAAGAAGTATGCGCTTCTATTGATGAAGTAGTGGTTCCTGCCAATTACAACTGCCCCGGACAATTGGTTATTTCCGGTTCTATGGCCGGTATCGACAAAGCCTGCGAAGCCCTGACGGCGCGTGGTGCCAAACGTGCCCTGAAACTGGTAGTAGGTGGCGCTTTCCATTCTCCGTTGATGGAACCTGCCCGTGAAGAACTGGCTGCTGCCATCGAGGCAACACCTTTCTCAACGCCTATTTGCCCCATTTACCAGAATGTAAACGCTCAGCCAACGTCTGATCCTGAAGTAATCAAACAAAACCTGATTGCTCAGTTGACTGCCCCCGTTAGATGGACGCAGACTGCCAAAAACATGATTGCCGATGGCGCTACCTTGTTTACTGAAATTGGCCCCGGTAAAGTACTCCAGGGACTGATCAAGAAAGTAGACAGAAATGCTGAAGTAGCCGGGGTAAACAGCTTTGAATAGCTATCAGATAAAAAGACAATAGACATTAGATAAAAGACTGCCTTCCAAAAGAGGGCAGTCTTTTTTGTTGATGAAGTCCGTAATCCGGACGAATGAACTTCAAAATAGGATTACACACAAAATGCAAATATGCTAGTGTTGTATTAGGTATAAAATAGCGCTTGAGACAGCTGTTTCTGGAATCTTGATCAGGGCGACCTAGCGAGGAACGAAGCAATCTGTAAATAATTAATTGATAATGGATTGCTACGTACCTCGCTAGGTCGCCCTGAATGAAATTATACCAATGAAACAGGCGTCCTAACAAGCGTAACACAACACTAGTTACAGACAAAATTAGAGATCAACTCTTAAATTCGACTACCCAATTCCTAAGCCAAAAGACTTAAGATATGCGGGAGTAATTAAATATAACTTCCTCATAAAGAAACCTTACCAAAGACTTGCAAGGCATGTTTAATTTATGTAAATTCAAAGAATATTGTTAGTTTTTTGCGTGCCTGTATGCACACAAGATACATACAAGCAACTTACAAGCAACATACAAGCAACACACAAGATTAAACCCAAATACTGTATCGTTATGACGCTTATTAGACAAGGATCGGATGCTTCATTTACCGGGATGGTGGGTGGAGTAGTTATGTGCCACCGTAATGGCAAAACGTACCTGCGCAGGGCCCCCAGGTATACAAAGAGTTCATGGACCTCTCACCAGAAGCTTCACCGTTCGCGCTTTAAAGAGGTAAACCAGTTCTGCAATCAGTTTAAATACACCTTGCTGCGGCAGATCTGGAACTACGTAGATCCTCGTACCAGTGGACATTCACTGTTTCTGAAAGCCAACCTGGAGGCTTTCTCGGCTGATGGGCAGGTGATGGATCCGTTGAAGGTCAAGGTTTCCACAGGGGAGCTTCCACTGGGGCCTGCTATGCAGGTAAGCCGTGTGGAAGGGCAAGCCAACCAGTTTATGGCATCCTGGCAAAAAGGCCTTAATGGTGGATACCACATGCACGATGAGCTGATGGTGGTCAGCAAGCGTGAAGATGCTTATTCAGACATTTATAGCACCGGGTTGCTGCGCTATCAACAAGGGGGAACTTTTGAGCTGCCAGGTGTGCCGGTAAATACCACTCACCTGCATCTGTTCTTTGCATCGAAGGATCGAAGGGATTATTCGGAAAGCGTATGTTTTGAGGTGTAAGGTAAAAGTGACGATCGTACACATGCTTCCCTTTCTGGGCTCACCTTTGATAGGCATGATTGGGTACCCATGGCACTACCACTGGGCTAGGATATTCTGCCTACCAGGGCAATATCATTAAGTTAAGGGTTTATTGGGTATGGTGTGGCTCTTGTCAAACAAACTATCCAACCCAATCTCATACTTATCCACTTGTGCTTTTAGGTACCCAATAGGAGTAGAAACAATAGTCCCACGAGACCAATCCCGTCCCTATGCATAGGCGTTAACTTCGTATGCCTGAATTCCTCTTTCTATTCCCCGTAGGGGATGCATGTTAATAGAAAAATGCAAATAAACCAACGTGGTTTCCTTCCCCGGTAGGGGATACATGTTAATTAATTTTTCCTGTCAAAGCCAATCCTTTTAATGAATATGTATCCCCTACCGGGGAAGGATTCTCTTTATTGATCGATGCTTTTTTCTATTGATATGAATTGCCTACGGCACAAAAAGCGCTTTATTTCCCAGGATTCGAAACATCAGAACACCCCAAGGCATGAATATAAACGAAGTTAACGCCTATGCGTCCCCATGGGGCAATGTCATTAAGTGATGGTTTATTTCTGTTTTTTCTCTTGGTGGAATTTGGTGATTTGGTGATTTGGTGGCTATTTATTCTTGCCACCAAGTCACCAAGACACCAAAGAGGATACCAAAAATTTCGCTAACTGAATGACATTACCCTCCAGGGCGAAGAATGCCCGGAATATCAGCAAGGGGCAAGAAACAAAACCATGATTTCCCAAAGGATTGCACAATGTGGATAGGCATGCATTATTTATATTTATTATAAATTACATAAAATTATCCATCTCTGTATTTCACACAAAGATAAATACGCTATTATTGAAGCAATGATAAATTAATTCAATTTAAAGGATGGAAGCACAAAAAGTTGACATGTTTATGATGTCACACAGCAAGTTTTTTGAAGATTACCAGTCGACTGGCCTAAGGGAACAACTTCTTTCATCGGATGATTCCAAATGGGCAAGGATTTCAACCATTCAATTAAAAGACCCAGTACTGATGTTAATCGTATCTATTTTAGTGGGGCATTTTGGAATCGATCGCATGTTGATTGGAGATACCGGGCTTGGGGTTATAAAACTTCTCACCTGCGGCGGCCTTGGTTTTTGGACGCTCATCGACTGGTTCTTCATCATGAGAGCCACCAAAGAAAAGAACATAGAGAAAGTCAGGCAGTATTTATACTAGCACCTATGAACAGGCCCAGGTTGTATGCTTTGCTGTCGGCAGCTTGTATAGCAGGATATAGCTGGCTCGTTGTTGCCAGTTATATACAGGATGCCCACACATGGATACCCGGGAACTGTCTGTTTAAACACTTCACAGGAATTCCCTGCCCATCCTGCGGGTCGACCAGATCGATATTGGCATTTATTCACGGAGATATCCTGCATGCTTTGTTGCTGAATCCATTGGGGATTTTGCTGGCTCTCCTTTTGGCAGCTTTACCCTTTTGGATGCTCTATGATCTGCTAAGCCAAAAACCTACTTTATGGATGGCCTATACCCAGGCAGAGCTTTACCTGAGAAGGAAATGGATAGTCCTTCCGGTCCTATTGGTGATATTGATGAATTGGATCTGGAATATACAAAAGGGCGTTTGAAACGCAC
>JACMKG010000285.1 GCA_014380255.1 Prolixibacteraceae bacterium
GTTTTTTGATCCAGTTTTTTCTTTCCTGCCGACTTGCGGAAATCCCAGGGGATATTGTAATAAACCGAATAGGTGAAATCAAGGTTAAACCCTTTTTCACCCTTCCCATAACCCGGGATAAAATAAACAGGAGGCAGGCCGGTATCTTTTGTGCTTACCTTTACTTTGCCACGGATACTCCAACCCATGTAGAAATTGTTGAATAACTCCCCTTTGATGCCCAACAGGATCTCGGCCCATTGTGCCGAGTAAGTCTGGTTTCCAAAACTACCGGTCTGAGGCCCCCAGTAAGAATCAATCTGGTATTGGTTTACCTGCTGACGGGAGAATGTAAAGCCATAACGCAGACCTACATACAGTATATCCTTATCGTCCTCATGCTGGGCCTGAAGGAAATTATAATCCATCCCTATTCTCGAATAGCTTCCGTTACTCGAATAATCGACATAGTTGGTTTTCATCTTCAAGGCTTCAAAACCAGTTTCAAAGACAGGAAATAAGTTGGGCCATATTTCCATATCGGCCGAGAACTCGGTGCCATAACGGTTGCCCTTGGTCCATAAATCCTGGAACGGACGGGTTACATCCATACCGAAACGAAGTCCTTTCATATGGATATAGTGGTCAACCCGTTTGGGTTTGACTTTCTTTTTCGGCTCTTCCTGGCCCACACTAATTGCTGCCAGCAGGCAGAGGATGAATGTAAAGCTTAATATTTTCATTCCATTTTTTAGTTACAAGGCTATCTGTTATTCTGATGGAATCAATCCGATTCTGGGTAAATCTGACCGAAAGCAGTTTGTATTCATAGTAAAATCCCGTTTCCATGGAGGCATATTTTTGCGTTGTCTCATGAACAAGGGTAAGGGAATCGGGAGTCGAATCCAGCCAAACGATGTATCGGGTCGTGTCACGGGTGGTTAATGGCAACAGCATCCGGGCAACAGCCGTATCCCCAAACAACAGGAGTTCGGACCCCACACCCTGGACCCTCGTGAGAGGTTTAATCTCACTGTTGTTCGACGAATTATAAAAAGAAGCCATGAGCAGGGATTGTGGTGGTGCTTCATAAACCTCTTTACAGGCCATGCCCAGTATCAGAAAACCAATAAGATACAAAAATCGCTTCATTCCAACTGTTTTTTGAAGGTACCAAAGGTATGCATATTCATCGGGAAACGAAAAATGAAACAGGATTATTACTTCACCCTGTTCTGCTTAAGATTTAAAACCACCGGCTTATGGAATGCATATTACCCTGATTGTCATTCCCAAAATTTAGCCTATATTTGCCCAAAATACCACTGTTATAATTGATTAATAAGCTTTTTAGATATTTTTATAAATGAAGCACATACGTAATTTCTGTATCATTGCACACATCGATCATGGTAAAAGTACACTGGCCGACAGGCTGCTCGAGTTTACTAAAACGGTGGAAGGCCGTAACATGAAAGCCCAGGTTCTTGATAGTATGGACCTGGAACAGGAACGTGGCATTACCATCAAGAGCCACGCCATCCAGATGCAGTACACCTACAAGGATCAGGAATACACGCTGAATTTGATTGATACTCCCGGACACGTCGACTTCTCCTACGAAGTATCACGTTCCATAGCTGCCTGCGAGGGGGCCCTGCTCATCATTGATGCCACCCAGGGTATCCAGGCCCAGACGATCTCGAACCTGTACCTGGCCATCGAACATGATTTGGAAATTATCCCTATCCTCAATAAAATGGATCTGGACCAAGCCATGCCTGAAGTCGTGGAAGATCAGATCATTGGCCTTATCGGCTGCAAACGAACAGATATCATCCGTGCCAGCGGGAAGACAGGCCTTGGCATTGATGAGATACTGGAAAAAATCGTAACCGGGATACCCGAACCCCGGGGCTCGGTGGATGAACCGCTTCAGGCACTGATCTTCGACTCGGTATTTAACCAGTTCCGCGGGGTGATCGCTTACCTTAAAGTAGAAAATGGAGTGATCCGCAAAGGGGATCAAGTGAAATTCATGAACTCCACCAAAGAATATATTGCGGATGAGGTAGGGGTACTGCGCCTGGGCATGTTCGAACGCCCGGAACTGAAGGCAGGCAACGTAGGATATGTTATCTGCAGTATCAAAACGGCCCGCGAAGTAAAGGTGGGTGATACCGTTACCCATCTAAAAGCGCCCTGTGCCAAGCCTATTGAAGGATTCGAGGAAGTAAAGCCCATGGTATTTGCCGGAGTATACCCCATTGACTCGGAAGACTACGAAGACCTGCGCAGCGCCATGGAAAAACTCCAGCTCAACGATGCCTCGCTCACCTACGAGCCTGAATCATCAGCAGCACTGGGCTTTGGCTTTCGGTGCGGTTTCCTCGGGCTGCTGCACATGGAGATCATCCAGGAACGACTGGATCGTGAATACGATATGAACGTGATTACCACCGTTCCCAACGTGCTTTACCACGTGCATACCACCAAGGGCGATACCATCAATGTATATAACCCATCGGGATTGCCCGCTTCCACTACCATTGATGATATTGACGAGCCGTTTATCCGTGCCAACATTATTACAGCCTCCGATTTTATTGGCCCTATCATGACCTTGTGCCTTGAAAAGCGGGGCATACTTATCAAGCAGGAATACCTGACCACCGATCGTGTGGAACTGATGTTCGACCTTCCGCTCGGTGAAATTGTATTCGACTTCTACGATAAACTGAAAAGTATTTCCAAAGGATACGCTTCCTTTGATTATCACATGCTGGATTTCCGTCCTGCCAAATTGGTCCGTCTCGATATATTGCTGAACGGCGAAATGGTCGATGCCCTTTCAACGTTGATCCATGTGAGCAATGCCTACAGTTTTGGCAAACGCATGTGCGAGAAACTAAAGGAGCTGATTCCACGCCAGCAGTTCGACATTGCCATCCAGGCGGCCATCGGAGCCAAGATCATCTCGAGAGAGACGGTAAAGGCCGTGCGCAAGGACGTAACGGCCAAATGTTACGGTGGTGACATCACCCGTAAACGCAAGCTGCTCGAAAAGCAGAAAAAAGGGAAGAAGCGAATGAAGCAGGTAGGCAATGTCGAGGTTCCGCAAAATGCCTTCCTCGCTGTACTTAAACTCGATTGATCCGGCTTCGTTCTAATCGATGCAGAATACAACTTATAAAGATCCGCTGACAGGTGAGCAAGTTTCACCTGCCAGCGGATCTTTTTCTTTTCCGGCCATCCATGTCTCCTAAATTCATTCTAAAAAATTCAGATAAACCGATATCGGTTCTTTTTATCCTCATTTGGGGCTAAAACCACTTCGGACTAAAGGACCGTTTTTATAATCCGCTATAAACTTTCATTAAAAACATACGCCATCCTAACTTCATTTTCTTAAATGAGAAACACCGCAAAGCATGCCTTTATAGGAGTGTTTTCAATGTTTCCCATTTAACTATTCAGCCGTTCAATGTTTCACATACCAGCTGACTAGCCAAACAAACGCTTATCTGCCAACACATTAAATCATCAAATAATTCAATTATTTAGCTATTCCATAAACAATCTTCCAGTCGATTTACCTTATAATTATCTTTTGGGAGATCACCTTTTCATTGTCCATTACAATCTGCAGTAAGTAGATGCCTGATAAGGTTTCGGGAAGATCCAAGCGAATGAATGCGTCCTCAGATTTAGCCCGATGTTCTTTTACTTTCATTCCATCCACGGCAAATAAACTAACCTGTACAGGCCTTGCAGCCCCGGTAAAATCAATAAACAAAACCTCCTGGGCAGGATTTGGATATACGCGTGCATGATGCTTAAATTCGTCTATCCCGACTGGCACCACCCATTGGTCTTTCAGCTTTTCGACCTGCGAGACGGAAATTTCCTTATCCCACATTTTCACCTCATCCACACTTCCCAAAAGGGAATACTGGGTTTCCACTTCATCCTGCCGACCAATGGTCAGCGGATGGGTAGAGGGCAGTAAATTGCCCGTAAAGGCTTTAAAAGCGCTAAGCTTTCCATCGATATACAATTCGACGGAATAACCCGTGTA
>JACMKG010000286.1 GCA_014380255.1 Prolixibacteraceae bacterium
CAGGAGCTAAGGAGATAGGTGCAAAATCTACACTCTTTTTGCCTTTAGACGCAGTGATCCTCATTTCGAGGTTCGACATACGCATCTGGTCGTTGTAAGGCACTGCATTTTTGTATGCAAAACTTCCGCCATTGGCATAAGATATAACGGTGTTGTTGGCATCTACTCTCTCACCCTGAAGAGTGATTGGTTCAAATGCTTTTTCGCCGCCTTCATATTTTAAAACTGGAGTAGCAACCATGGTTGCTTTTTTGTTAAAATACTTGGCTGGGAATCTTCCGTCAACAGCAACATTTACATTACCGGCATTCGTTTCAAGTACTTCAGGAGTAGTTTTGAAATTAATCTTGTTTGCATTTTTCTTCATTTTCTGCAAACCGGAACAACTGCTTAGCAAAACAGCTGCCAAAGTGATAAGGGCAAGTGGTTTTAAGTTAAGGATTTTCATATCGACAATATTAAATTTGAAATATATAGTAACGTTAATGCCCACAAAATTAATAATGTTTTGTATAAATGAAAGAATTAAAATGGAATTTACTCCAATAGAATTTGGGTAACCCCTCTGTCGTATTGCCTGTCAAATATAACATCGGTAATTTTATCAAAATCCTCCTTCTTATGGGCAAAATCCAACCTGTTGGTATTGATATTCAGAATGGGAATATCGTTCTGTTGGCCAAAATAATTTAGATATCCTTCTGTTAGCTTGTCAAGGTAATCCCGGGTAATGTGCGATTCATAGGAGCGTCCGCGAAGGTTTATATTTTTCAGCAACAGGTCGGTGTCTTTATGAAGGTAAACATACAGGTCAGGCTTTGGTATCTTGTCGTAGATGATGTTGAAAAACTGCTGGTATAAATTATACTCGTCCGCTTTCAGGGTGTTTTGTGCAAAGATCAGGGATTTCATAAAGTAGTAATCCGAGATGGTCAGGCTGTTTGACAAGTCATAGCGGCTCAGTTCACGGTGCAGCTGGTTGTAGCGGGCGGCCAGAAAGGCCATTTCAAGGGGAAAGGCGTATTGCTCCTGATTTTCGTAGAACTTAGGAAGAAAGGGATTGTCGGCGAATTGTTCCAAAACAAGATTGGATTCAAATTTCCTGTTCATCAGTCTGGCAAGTGTTGTTTTGCCTGCGCCTATATTTCCTTCAATTACCAGATAATTCAAGTTCATAATCAGGACTTTTTAAGAGCCGGAGAGCATTTCCGGCTTTTAAAAGTACGTAATTTTGTTCGAAAAGTAATAATTATTTTAAAAAGGCATGTAAATAGGTCTATTACAGGCCTTTTACTTTAGTTTATCTTCGATAATCAGTCCCAACACTTCGCCCAGTGTACGATCCATGGCTGCAATTTGCTGGGGAACAAAGCTGGTAGCTGTCATCCCCGGTGTGGTGTTTACTTCCAGGAAATAAAACCGATTGTCTTTCAGAATATAATCCATACGGACAATGCCCGAGCAGTCGCACAGATCATAAATACGCGAAGATAGTTGCTGAACCTGCTGTGTCAGCTGGGCAGAGATGCGCGCAGGTGTGATTTCATCGGTCTTGCCATGGGTATATTTGGCTTCATAGTCAAAAAACTCATTCTGGGGTATCACCTCTGTAACGGGGAAAATGAGTTCCTGATCCGACAGTTTTACCAGTCCGCAGGTAAACTCTTTACCGTCGATGAATTGTTCTACCAGGATGTCCGCGCTTTCACTCATGGCCAGTTCCAGGGCCACGGGCAGCTGTTCTTTTTCCTTGACCTTGGTAACCCCGAAGCTTGAACCTCCGGCATTTGGTTTGACAAACAAAGGCAATCCCAGTTCTTCAACCAACTGATCGGGATTCACCGCATCGCCTTTAAACAGGCGGATGGACTTAGCCATGGGAACCCCAAAATTGCGCAGGTAATTGCTGCAGAAGTATTTATTGAAAGTAAGGGCGGATGAATAAACGCCGCAGGTGGAATAGGGCAGTTTAACCATGTCGAAATATCCCTGCAGTTTACCGTCTTCCCCCGGGGTGCCGTGAATGGTGATGTAAGCAAAATCAAATTTTACCCTTTGACCATGATGGATGAAAGAAAAATCATTTTTATCAATGGAGGCAATGGATTGATCATTCTCGATTACTTCCCATTCCAGACCTTTCATCTGAACTTTCCACACATTGTACGTATTGGCATCAATGGATTCAAATACATTTTTACTGCTTTTAACCGAAACTACAAATTCGGAGGAGTCGCCCCCATAAACAACAGCAATATTCTTTTTCATCTGATCATATATTATGAAACTAAAATTAACACATAGACACATAGAGAAATAAATATGTGTTGCATAAGTGTCTGTGTGGTTATTCTTTAGTGTTTAATTCTTCGCTGATTAATTTATTTATCATTTAAACATTTATTACATCGGACACACAAGTTTGTTTTTCCTATGTGTTCTATGTGCCTATGTGTTTATTCTTTCTCTTTCTTACTCCTGCTCCTGTCCCGTTCTGTTGGACAGGTAATTGCGCCATTTGACAATCACGTTTGCCAGATCCTCGGGCAGTTCGGATTCGAAGAGCATTTCTTCGCCCGTTGCCGGATGTATAAAGCCAAGGGTCTGGGCATGGAGCGCCTGGCGGGGTATCATCTCAAAGCAGTTTTTTACAAACTGCTTGTACTTGGTAAAAGTGGTGCCTCTTAGAATCTGGTCTCCCCCATAATTGTCATCATTAAACAGCGGATGCCCGATGTGTTTCATGTGAACCCTTATCTGGTGCGTGCGGCCAGTTTCAAGGCGGCATTCCACCAAGTTTACATATCCCAGGCGTTCGATGACCTTGTAATGGGTAACGGCTGGTTTGCCATATTCGCCTTCGGGGAATACGGTAAAGACCTGTCTGTTTTTCAGGCTGCGCCCGATATGGCCGGTAATCGTTCCTTCATTGCTGGTCAGATCGCCCCATACCAAGGCAACGTATTTCCTTTTGGTGGTTTTCTCGAAGAACTGCAGCGAAAGCTTTACTTTGGCCTCTACGGTTTTGGCAATAACCAATAATCCCGAAGTATTTTTATCGATCCGATGGATAAGACCCGGCCTGGGATCATCGGAATTAAACAAAGGTAAAGATTTAAAATGGTAGGCCAGGGCATTTACCAGCGTACCGGTATAGTTGCCATGCCCCGGATGAACGACCAGTCCGGCCGGTTTGTTAACTACCAGCAGATGGTCATCTTCATACACAATATTCAGTGGAATGTCTTCGGGAATGATTCTGAGTTCACGGCGCGGGTAATCCATGACGATGGAAATCACATCCCCCGGTTTTACTTTATAACTTGATTTGACGGGAACAGTATTCACCAATACCTTGCCTTCATCGGCGGCAGCCTGTAGCCGGCTGCGGGTAACATTTTGCAACCGGTTGGATAAAAAGCGGTCGATGCGCAGCAATGTCTGACCAGGGTCAACTACTACATTGTAATGTTCGAAGAGGGCGCCGTCATCCGACTCCTCCATTTCTTCAAAATCTTCTATTATTTCGTTGTCTTCAATCATCTAGAAAAATGAGTTTTCGGGTTGTACCGTATCTGGTTCCTGTTGAACCTTGGCAGGATCAACGGTTAGCCATACATCAATGGATGTTCCCCGGGTAATTTCAAATACTTCAGCCGGATCAGGGCTCTGTTTATAGATCACGCCTTGTGCTTTTTGTTCTTCGGAAGTAATGGATTCATCATAATTAACAGTGCCAATGCTGAGGAACGATTCCTCGATCATTACCTGGGCATCTGAAAGGGTATGGCCCGTTAGTTGAGGAACTGCAATGGTTAAGCCATCACTGTCGCTTCCCAGCACCAAATCCACCCTGCTTCCCTTGGGGACCATTTCTCCCTTGGCCACAATCCGGCCGTTTACGCGCTGTTCCAGCACCAGGTTAAGAAATTCGGAAAGCTTGTATTGAATATTCCCGGCCACCAAACCGGAATTCTCGATTAAATTGGTTGCCTGACGGTAGGAGATGTCTGTCAGCTGGGGCATGGGTATCATTTCCTGGTTCAGGGCACAGAGGGTAAGAAATACTATGCGGTTTTGCTTGACCTTCATGCCGGGCTTGGGATACTGATCCAATACCGTTCCCGGAGCCGTTTCAGCCGAGTAAACCGAGTCCTTGATTTCAAAGCGCAGGTCATTTAATTCCAACAGATTGGCAACTTCCTGTGTGCTTTTTCCTTTCAGGTCAGGTATTTCAACCGAATCGCCATGGTTGGTATAAATGCGCAGGAAGATCATGATAAACCCAATCAGGAAGAGGGTAATCCCTACGGCAGCAAGTGCATTTACCTTAAAAGTCTTGGTCTTTATAAATTCTTTCAGAGTCATTTTGAGCTATGCTTAATCATCCAAAAATAACTATTTTTTCAATGGGCCGACGAATAATAAGTGTTCAGTGGTCAGTAAGTCCCGAGATCAGTGCTTGCCATCGTTCCTTCAGTGCCCCGGATCAACCCTACGATCAAAAGCTCTATATTAACCCTATGTCAAGGCTATGCTGGGGCTACCCTAGTTTTCAAAATTATAGACCCAACATAGACCTGACATAGAGTTAATATAGGGTTTGTGGCTATGGATGGTTATTTTTAATAAGAAATCCCGCGCAGGGCCTTTGGATGATTCATCCTTCTTATCGGCCGTGCGATGTACCTGATCCCGTACCGTCCATGCTCCTTGCCCCATGCTCCATGCTGATAATTAGTACTATTACCTTCACAGCTTTTCTGCCTGATCCCTTATTGACGGGAAACGGGACACTTTAAACTTTTCTTCCAGAAGGGTATAAACACAAAAAGGTAAAGAAAATTCATTCTTTACCTTCTGTATATTTTTAGAAACCCGAAAGTATACGACTACCTTTTGTGACTTGGTTCGTCAGAGACTGTCAGCTTTTTTCTTCCTTTAGCACGGCGTGCTTTCAATACTTTGCGGCCACTGGCGGTAGCCATTCTTTCTCTGAACCCGTGTTTGTTCTTTCTTTTTCTGTTGGATGGCTGAAATGTCCTTTTCATCGGTCTATATTTAAATGATAATATTCGTTTTTAATTCGGACTGCAAAAATAGTTCTTTTTTAATATCCTGCAACTATCCGCAGGTTAAATTCATTTATTTTTTAATGCCAAATGAATCAGTCGCTTTGTCTCGAAAAACTCTTCCTCGAAATAGTTCTTCAGATCATAAACCCTTGTTTGCTCACCAAAAGGAGTGATTTCTTCTTCGAAATCACCTCCTTTAAGGTAAAGAATACCGTTGGGAAGCTCGTTTTTACTTTCACTGGCCACCTTGGTTCTTACCATGGCCACAAAACGGGGAAAGGCTGTTACGGCACGGCTGACTACAAAATCGAAGCGTTGCTTCACCTCTTCAACACGACGGTGTTCGGCCTGTACATTTTGAAGGTTTAAGGCAGCGGCCACTTCGTTGACCACTTTTATCTTTTTGGCAATCGAATCAACCAAAAGAAAGGTAGTCTCAGGAAACAGGATAGCCAGGGGAATACCCGGGAAGCCGCCCCCCGTACCTACATCGAGTACCGAAGTGCCGGGTTTGAACTGAATGATTTTTGCAATGGCCATCGAATGCAGAATATGCCTTTCGTAGAGCTGCTCAATATCTTTGCGGGAGATGACATTTATTTTTGAATTCCATTCCTCATACAAGGCGCCCAGACGGCCAAAATGATCCAGTTGCTGATCGGTCAGATCAGTAAAATACTTCTTAATAATATCCATGGTTTAATTCTCGGGGTTATTGATCATTCTCATCAATCTCTGTCGATTCAATCATTTTAAAGAGCATTTCCCTGGCCCTGAACAGTTGGGCTTTCACCGTACCCAGAGGAAGATTCAACTCGGTGGCTATTTCTTCGTAGGAAAACTCACGGAAGTAACGCAGTTCAACCAGTATGCGGTACCTGGGTTTCAAGCGGTGAACAATGCGCCTCATCAGGATCGCTTTCTGGATCCGGATCATTTTCTCTTCCGGGTTGGGGTCTGCTGAACGAAGCTTTACGGGTTGATCATTGTCCCCGTTGTCCGCGTTATTCTCAATCGATACATAGACCCCGCGACGCTTACGCAGGAAATCGATGCAGTTGTTGGTGGCAATTTTAAACAGCCAAGTGCTAAAGGCATAATTGGGTGAGTATTGCTGAAGGTTCTTAAATGCTTTTCCGAATGCTTCAAGGGTTAGATCCTCTGCATCATTTTTGTTGTTAACCATCTTTAAAAGCATGAAATAAATGGCGTCCTTGTACCTGCTCATCAGTTTGGCAAAAGCCTTCTCGTTGCCAGCTAACGCTGACTCCACCAGAAAATAGTCATACTGGGCTTTATCTGACAACTGCGGGTTTAATTCCATTTATTTCGATGATGAATTAAGTGTGTTGACCAAAAGAACCACCAGTGAATGATTGGTTTGATCAAAATGTATATAAACGAAGATACGAAGATTTTTCCTTCTTTCAATCGATTTAATAGTTTTTTAACAATAATCAATAAGAGAATATAGTAAAGGCAGAGCATGGAGCCAATAGTAATCCAGTATTCCGGATGAAGGATAATCAGTGTGGCTGCAAGGCCTGTGACAAGAATTCTGGTAAGATCATCGATGAATAGACCCGATTTAACAGACCAGCTTAAACTTTGCCTGATCTGAACAGATTTTTTTAACAACTTGGTATGGTCTCCCGGATCGATCTTTACCTTTTCATGCACCGAAAGATCAGGATTGGTGGTGATCTTTATCTTCCCGTCCTTGAAATTTTCATTAAATACCAATTCCATGTTGGCAAAATGAAGGTTCAACTTCATGCGGAAGCCCTGGGTGTCGAAATACATGGATTTTTTGAAAAGAACATTGTTTTCAGAAAATACAAAGGGCTTTCCGGCCAGAATTGAAGAACCACTGATCATGAACTGGTTAAAATGCTCCAGTCGGAACAGCAGGTTGTGCATTCCTTTGGCCCGTTCCACGTTGGTGTAGGCAATCACTGCATCGGTATTTTTCTCAATCAAGGCGACAAGCCCGGATAACCACTCGGGGCTGATGGTATTGGCCAGGGGAGTAAGCTGTACGATCCAAGAGCCCCGGGCTGCTTTAAGTCCAAGGTTGATGGCCTGCTTTTCCAAAAAACGGGTGTCCTGGCTTAAACTGGTGACTTTAATTCTTGAATTGCTCTCGGCCAGCACGTTCAGTACTTCAAGGGTGTTGTCCTCTGAAAATTCATTGATGACAATCACCTGGTAATCATCGTATGTGAAGCTGGTAAACCGGTTCATCAGCTCCCGGATCCTTTCTTCTTCGTTTCGCAGGGGAAGAAGGATGGTAACCGGATATGATACCGTGGTGGAAATATCTTTTTTGTGAAGGGCCAGTTTTAAATATCTTCCCAACAGGTAATAGAGCTGAGTAATTAGTACGACAAAGAATATCGCAAAAAGTACTATGTCAGTGATCGTGAGTAATTGAAAGTTAATAAGCTTCACTGCGGTGGTTCTTGGTTAATAAAAATGGATCTTTTTTGCCGTGGCAAAATTAATAAACCTGCGCATTTATTACCTCCGATTTTTAATTATAATTAACAGAAGCCCTGTTGGTTCTTTTCTCGTTCATTTCAGTTTAATACCTATCTTTGAGCACTCAAAAAAAGAAGTGAATGCATTTTGAACTCAAACATACCGCCAGCGGGACTAAGGCACGGGCAGGATTTATAACAACCGATCACGGAAACATTGAAACACCGATCTTCATGCCGGTTGGCACGGCAGGTTCAGTAAAAGGAATTCATACCAGGGATTTGAAAGACGACATCAAAGCCGAAATTATCCTTGGAAATACCTATCACCTGTACCTGAGGCCAGGGTTGCCCATCATTGAACAGGCCGGGGGGCTGCATAAGCTAAATGGCTGGTCAGGTCCTATCCTAACCGATAGTGGCGGATTCCAGGTTTTTTCCCTGGGTGATATCCGCAAGCTGAGTGAAGAAGGGGCAAAGTTCCAGTCCCATATCGATGGTTCGGCCCATTTGTTCACCCCTGAAAAGGTAATGGACATTCAGCGCATCATAGGGGCTGATATCATGATGGCATTCGATGAATGTACTCCCGGTGATGCGGAATACGAATATGCCCGCAAATCGATGGAAATGACCCAGCGTTGGCTCGACAGGTGCTTCAATCAGTTTGAGAAGACCACCCCCCGCTACGGGTATTCCCAATCCCTTTTTCCCATCGTGCAGGGGGCCGTTTATCCCGACCTGCGTGAACGCTCGGCGCGCAACGTGCTGCAGTATAACAGCGACGGATATGCCATAGGCGGTCTTTCGGTAGGCGAGTCGGAAAAAGATATGTATGCCATGATCGAGGTGGTAAACGCCGTTCTGCCTGAAAATAAACCGCGTTACCTGATGGGAGTAGGGACTCCGGTGAACCTGCTCGAAGGTATTGAACGAGGCATTGACATGTTCGACTGCGTGATGCCCACGCGTAACGGTCGCAACGGGATGCTGTTCACTAAAAACGGGGTGATGAACATGCGCAACAAGAAATGGGCTGATGATTTTTCGCCCATCGATCCCGATGGAACGTCTTTTGTAGATCATCATTACAGCAGGGCTTATTTGCGCCACCTGG
>JACMKG010000287.1 GCA_014380255.1 Prolixibacteraceae bacterium
TAAGACCATCTCGAACGAGACCTTCATGGTCGACCTGACCAAGATGCCCCACATCCTGGTGGCAGGAGCTACCGGTCAGGGTAAGTCAGTCGGGTTGAATGCCATCATCACCTCCTTATTATATAAGAAGCATCCTTCACAACTTAAGTTTGTGTTGATTGACCCCAAGAAGGTAGAACTTAACCTGTATTCATCGCTGGAGAAACACTTCCTGGCCAAGATGCCCGATGAGGAAGATGCGATTATTACCGACATCCAGAAAGTGAAGAATACGCTGAATTCAGTGAACATCGAAATGGATTCACGCTACGACCTGTTGAAGAAGGCTCATGTACGTAATATTATAGAATACAACACCAAGTTTATTGGCCGAAGGCTGAACCCAGAGAAGGGCCACCGCTACCTGCCTTATATTGTAGTGATCATTGACGAGTTTGCCGATTTGATCATGACAGCCGGTAAAGAGGTCGAGCTTCCCATTGCACGTATCGCCCAGTTGGCCCGTGCGGTAGGTATCCACATGGTGATTGCCACGCAGCGTCCTTCGATCAACATCATCACCGGTGTGATCAAGGCTAACTTCCCCACACGTATTGCCTTCAAGGTAGCCTCGATGATTGACTCAAGGACCATCCTGGATACCCCGGGAGCCAACCAGCTGATCGGTAAGGGGGACATGCTTGTGTCGACCGGTAGTATGATGACCCGTGTGCAGTGTGCTTTTGTGGATACTCCTGAAGTGGAGCGTATCTGTGAATTTATTGCTGAACAGAAAGGATATACCACCGCCTTTATGCTTCCCGACTATGTGGGAGAAACCGATGGCGGACCCGGTGCTGTTGACCTGGGAGCTCGTGATGAGATGTTTGACGACGCGGCCCGACTGGTGGTTGCCAATCAGCAGGGCTCCACATCGATGATTCAACGTAAGTTCTCGATCGGTTACAACCGTGCAGGGCGTATCATGGATCAGCTGGAGGCTGCAGGAATTGTTGGACAGAGTGAAGGAAGCAAGGCACGGCAGGTTTTATTGCAGGATGAATATAGTTTGGAACAATTATTGAATGGGATGAGATAAGATGTTGGAAATTTACAATTAGACAATTTACTATTTACTATTGATTATTCGGAGATTGTAGATAATTAGCTAATTACATGTAAATTAAAACAAACAATTTATCTGTCTCATCATTTAAAATTATTTATTCAAATGAAAAAACTTTTTATCATATCCGTTCTATTCCTCATGGCAGCTACTGGTTATAGCCAGCAGGATGCAAAAGCTAAAGAAATACTTGAGAAAGTAACCAAAAAGACACAGTCATTGCCTTCCATTGAAGCCAAATTCACCTTCGAGATGAATAACAAGGCTGAGAATATCAAAGATAAGAGCAGCGGAACTCTTGTGCTGAAGAATAAGAAGTACAAGCTGAATATTCCCCAGATGGGCCTGGAAGTGCTGAGTGACGGTAAAACAATCTGGACTTATATGCTTAATGCCAATGAGGTAAGCATCTCGAGCGCGGATGATGCAACAGACGACCTGATGGCTCCGGAGCGTATCTTTACCATATATGAAAGAGGCTTCAATTATAAATATCTGGGCGAATCAACTGAAGCAGGCGTTCCTGTATATAATATCGACTTAATGCCGCAGAAGGCAACAGGGGATATCCGCAGCATCAAGCTGATGGTTGACAAGAACAAGATGCTGATACACGGAGCCAACATGATCGGCAAGGATGGCAACATATACAATATAGTTATTCAGCAGTACAAGACTGACGGGGTATATAAAGATACAGACTTTGTTTTCGATACCGCCAAGCACAAAGGTGTGGAAGTGGTTGATATGAGATAAAAGAAAAGGAGCGATAAGCTCCTTTTTTGTTGGTTAAAACATTATTTTTTGACTTTTAACCTCAGTAGCTATATGGATACAGATTCGATAATCGTCTTCGCTAGAACGTTTATCAGGGAGATGCTTTCGTTGCGGACGGAATGGTTAATTTGATGATCAAGGCATATTAAAATGAATGGTGGGTTGATGATGATGACCAGAGACAAATGCAGGATGACAGGCCGAAGGAGGATTTAAATCTGCAATTGCCCGGGTACTTCGGGACGTTAATCAAAAAAAGAATATCCAATATTGAATTAACCCATGGATCAATCTGAAAATCCGGTGGACAGGTATCATTCATCCTCAGGCCAAAGAGGGATCAATTTGAAATATTGGGCAGGCAAAGGCTAAGACAGTAATCAGTCACGGTGATCAGTGGTCAATATTCAGTATTCAGTCCTTCAATCTTTCAATCCTTCAGTCCATCAGTCCTTCAGTTTCTGCCCAGGTTTTGCGCTTAATCCCTAACGACAGTGTTTAGGGAAAAGAAGCTATCCGATGGTCTAAATCAAAACAAGACTTCCAAAGAAACCCAAATTCTTCCCCATGACTGTACCTGTCCGTTGCCTGAAGTATCCCTGCTTTAGATACCCATTGGTAACTCATTCGTAACCTTTCTGTATCTGAGGTTACAGAAAGGTTACAGATGGGTTACTAATGAGTTACGAATGCTGGCAATAGATGAGTATTGGATGAGAATAGAAAGCCATTCCGGTCAAAATAACTGAAAGGTAGGTATTTAGGGCTTTTAGCTGGAATTCACAAATTGCTTCCATTGATAAAAGCAAAGAAATACCACATTGTGAGGCTTCTGATGATTGGTCGTATTTTATGTGCGGGGGTGTTAGGGTGACTATACATTGAAAGAAGTGAATGATTGCATCAACACGGGTTGTCTTCGTTATATTCATACAATCATCCTCCTACTTTTTCATTTGATCTTAATCAATATTCAATAAACAAAAACAAAAAAGGGATAAAGAAATGAAAACCTGAGTTTTCTTTCTTTATCCCTTTTCTCTTAAAGAATGTTCTATTCTTCTGCCGGGTTATCTTTCCATCTTGGCATGGGCCATTCGTTCAACCGAGGCAATCTCGATGAATGAAGTTCCTCCGCCTACACCAAAGTTACCCCCTACATATACAACGGTATCCTTTTCGGTGATCAGCTTTCTTTCTACCAGGTCGAGCAGCGATGTCTCGATCAGCTTGTGCTTGTTTTTCTTGGATTGTATTTCACTGGGGAATACGCCGTACGAGAGGGAAAGTTCACGCTTCACCCTTCCGTTGTGGCATTTGGCATACACGGGCAATGTACCACGGAAGGCAGCAATGTATCTTGCAATTTTACCGGTAAGGGTATCTGTTACAATGGCATTTACCTTCAATTCCTTGGAAGCCAGAACAGCAGCTTCAGCGAGGAAGGCAGAAGTCTCATTGTCAAGACGGGGAACAGGAAGATCATTGCGCCGGTCTTTGTTTGATTCAACTTCAGTGGCAATTCTACTCATTACTTTGACCGATTCAACAGGATAGCTTCCATAGGCCGTCTCGCCCGATAGCATGATGGCATCTGTGCGGTCGTAAATGGCTGTAGCCACATCGCTCACCTCAGCACGGGTAGGGCGTGGGTTATCGATCATCGAGTGCAACATCTGGGTGGCAATGATTACCGGCTTTTTCTGCTGTACCGCTTTTCTGATAAGCGTACGCTGGATGCTTGGAATTTTCTCTGCAGGAATCTCGATGCCCAGATCGCCACGAGCAACCATGATGCCGTATGATACGTTAAGGATTTCATCGATATTATTCACACCGTCCAGGTTTTCGATCTTGGAGATGATCTTTACATTGCTGTTCAATTCATTCAGGATGGCTTGAACGGCCAGTACATCTTTCTTGTTTCTTACAAACGAATGGGCAATGAAGTCCACTTCATTCTGGGCGGCAAAGGTGATAAACTCGGCATCCTTTTCACTGATGGAAGGAAGGTCGACACTTACCCCGGGAGTGTTGATGCTTTTCTTGTTCTTGATTACACCTTTATTATTGATCACGCAGATTAAATAATCTTCGTGTTGTTCGGTGACTGTCATGGCCAGTTCGCCATCATCAATCAATATCTGGTTACCTACAGGTACTCCCCGTTGAATGTATTCATAGCTTACATACAAGGTATCCTGGTTAGATTCACCAAGGCCACCTTTTATTTTAATGAAATCCCCTTCATTGACGACAATAGGTTCGGTGATTCCCAGGGTTCTGATTTCAGGTCCTTTGGTATCAACCAGGATTCCGATGGTATCAGAAACGCTTCTTACATTTTGGATCATTTTAAGGGCGCTTTCAGTAGAGATATGCGCGGTATTCAATCTGACAACGTTCATTCCCGCCTCATACAGCTGGCGGATAAATTCTGGATCACAACGCTTGTCGGAGATTGTGGCAACAATTTTTGTATATTTCATATGCTTTTAATTTGTTTTTAAATTGTCAGAAAGAACATTCAAATAAATTTTACTTTGATAGAAAGATTATATATCGATCATTTCAAAGTATACCTTATTTTATAAGGGCGGCAAAAGTAGGTTTTTTTTTAAATTTCAGGATGATTAAGCAAACCTACATCCTAAAATGAGATCATTATTTAATGTATTCAATAATGGCTTCAATTCCAAGGCGGTAAGAATCTAGGCCAAAACCCATGATACTTCCTATGCACACCGGGCCAATGATTGATTCGTGCCTGAACTTTTCCCGGGTCAGGATGTTAGATATATGAACTTCAACTACCGGTGCCTTAATTCCTGAGATTGCATCCCGTATGGCAATGGATGTATGAGTATAAGCACCTGCATTGATAACTATGGCGTCGCAATGAAAACCTGTTTCATGAAGCTTATTGATGAGTTCACCTTCAACATTGGACTGGAAGTACTCCAAATCAATTAAAGGATACTTATCCTTAAGAGCATCAAAGTAGCTTTCAAAAGTGGTGTTTCCGTAGATACTTTTCTCCCGAATTCCCAGTAAGTTTAAATTTGGGCCATTTATTAACAAAATTTTCATATTTTGACGTTTTATTTTAATAAAAATAGTAACTTAACCGATTGTAAACTCGTATTTAAAATTATGTAATCTGGGTGGATGTACATATATTTTATAAAAACAACATTTTGAAGAGTTTACATACCAAAATTATTAATAATTGTTATAGAAACTTAATTTAAAGAATTTAATTATGAAATGGGAAGATAGCAAAAAAGGATTTGAATCCTTCTTACGTTTGGAAAAAGGTTTATCGGCCAACTCTATTGCTGCTTATATCAATGATATAAACAAGCTTATGATGTTTGCAGACCAGGAACTCAAGAAACTAGCTCCGGAAAAAGTGAAGCTGAATCATTTGAAGAAATTCGTTGAATGGATCAATGACAAAGGTGTTTCACCAAGAACGCAAGCGCGCACTATCTCTGGGATCAAGTCATTCTACAAGTATTTACTTATGGAAGGGAAAATTACCAGTGATCCTACTACTTTATTGGAATCTCCAAAGATTGGCAGGAAGCTGCCGGATGTTTTGACCATTGAAGAGATTGATCTGATGATCGACACGGTCGAGTTAAATAAGCCGGAAGGTCAGAGGAACAAAGCAATGCTTGAGACTTTGTACAGCTGCGGCTTGCGTGTCTCGGAACTGGTTAACCTTAAGATCTCCAATTTGTTTTTCGATCAGGGATACATCAAAGTAGAAGGTAAGGCCGATAAGGAAAGATTGGTTCCAGTGAGCGAAAAGGCTGTTGAAGAAATAAACAAGTATCTGGAAGTTTACAGAAAATCACTGAAAGTATCCAAAGAAAGTGAAAACATACTTTTCCTGAATCGCCGTGGGAAAAAGCTTAGTCGTGTAATGATATTTACCATTATCAAGAACCTGGCTGCCAAGGCTGGTTTTGATAAGAAGATTAGCCCCCATACCTTCAGGCACTCTTTTGCAACACATCTGATTAACGGAGGCGCCGATTTGCGTGCCGTTCAGGAGATGCTAGGCCACGAATCTATTTTAACCACTGAAATTTATACACACCTTGACAGAGATTATTTAAAATCAACTTTAAATCAATTCCACCCGAGGTCATAAGCTTTCAGTTAAGTTGCTAAAAAAAGAATGTTTTGAAATTAAGGATTTCTTAACATTCTTTTTTTATGGATTAATATCTGATATATTGATTATCAAATTCTTATCAATAAAAATAGATTTTGATAAAATGCTCATTCCAAATTGATCTTAATTTAATATTTTGGGTCTTACGGAGGGGGGAAAAAAAGCTATTTTTGATGCAGAGAAAATTTAAAATTGTTGAAACCTATTACATTTTAATTACTTACTATGAAAAACACAGATCTATTAAAGTACGGTATTGATACCAATGTTGAGATCTTACACAATCCAACTTATGAGGAACTTTTTCAAGCAGAAATTGATCCTTCAAACGTAGGATATGAAAGAGGTGTATTGACTAATACTGGCGCTGTAGCTGTTGATACTGGTATTTTTACCGGACGTTCACCTAAAGATAAATTTATCGTTTTAGATGACACTACAAAGGACACAATGTGGTGGGATGGAACGATCAATCGTCCAACTTCTCCTGAAGTATTTGACGCTTGTAAAGACTTGGTAGCAAAACAATTATCAGGTGCAAAAAAATTGTATGTTGTAGACACTTATTGCGGTACCAACGAAGATACCCGCATGAAAGTTCGTTTCATTGTGGAAGTTGCATGGCAGGCTCACTTTGTAACCAACATGTTTATCCGTCCTTCACACTTTGAATTGGCTAACTATGGTGAGCCTGATTTCGTATGTTTGAACGGTTCAAAAACTACTAACCCTAACTGGAAAGAACAAGGTTTGAATTCAGAAAACTTCACCTTATTTGATCTGACCCGTAAAATGCAGGTTATTGGTGGAACATGGTATGGTGGCGAAATGAAGAAAGGTATTTTTGCCTTGATGAACTATTACCTGCCATTGCGCGGTATCGCTTCTATGCACTGCTCGGCTAACGTAGGTACTGAAGGTGATGTTGCTATTTTCTTCGGTTTATCAGGAACAGGTAAAACAACTTTATCAGCTGACCCAAAACGTTATTTGATTGGTGATGACGAGCACGGATGGGACAACCACGGTGTATTCAACTACGAAGGTGGTTGCTATGCTAAGGTAATCGATTTGAGCAAAGAAAACGAACCAGACATCTGGAGAGCAATTCGTCGTGATGCATTACTCGAAAACGTTACTGTAAATGCAGATGGAACTCCTGA
>JACMKG010000288.1 GCA_014380255.1 Prolixibacteraceae bacterium
AAAACAGGTACGACTATGCAAATTAAACAAGTAACTGGAAACGGAGGAGGCAGTTTTAAGGCCTTCGAAGGAAATAAAGAAGCCGGTATACTGGATTATACAATGGAAGGTCCAAAACGAATGGTTATTGAA
This sequence comes from Prolixibacteraceae bacterium, assembly GCA_014380255.1. The sequence continues at coordinate 133 of JACMKG010000288.1, forward strand.
CATACGGAAGTATCGCCAGAATTTGAAGGAAAAGGTCTGGGCAAGAAATTGGTCATGGAAACAGTGGAATTTGCCAGGCAAAAGAATCTGAAAATCAAACCCGTGTGCTCGTATGCCCGCACGGTCTTTGACAGGACCGAAGAGATCAAAGATGTTCTTGACAATTCTTAAAATAAACCATTCATGCGGCCAGCTAATTAACTCAAGTTGCTACTTACAAAAAATCGGTAACTTGAATAGAAAGAGTGAATTGCAAATTAGGGCGGCTGGCAGCTGGCGGCTGGCAAGAAATGCTTCGATCATAGGCGGTATAAGATCCCCGAGGTTGGGTTTTGCCAGAGGCCAGAGGCCAGAAGCCTGCAGATAGCAACTTGAGTTAATTTATTAAGCTGCAACTTAGTACCTTATATTTTGTTTATAGATAACTATTAAAAAAAAACACCAAATGGAAACAACATTGAAAAAAGTAAAATGGGTATTAGACCCAGCGCACAGTGAGATTTTATTCCGGGTAAAACACCTGATGATTACCAACGTGAAAGGCGAGTTCCGCAAATTTGAAGCAGAAGTGACCGTGGAGAACAATAATCTGAGTACCGTTACCGCCTGTGCCACAATTGATGCCACTTCGATTTACACCAACGACGACAGCCGTGATGTTCATTTAAAGAGCGCTGATTTCTTTGATATTGAAAAATACAAGGAGATCTCTTTTGAAAGCACCTCCTTTCAAAAGGCCGGGGATGAAAAATATGAGATGAGGGGCAACCTCAACATCCGGAGCATCAGCAAGGAAGTAAAATTCGATGTTGAATACGGGGGAGTGAATATCGACCCGTGGGGAAATGAAAAGGCAGGTTTTTCAATGGAAGGTAAAATCAACCGTAAAGATTATGGACTGAACTGGAATGCTGCACTGGAGGCAGGCGGCTTTTTGGTAGGCGATGAAGTGAAGATAACGGCCGAGGTTCAGTTTGTAAAACAAGTCTGAGGCCTTCAACCAATGGCCTTAAGGACTTTAAAGACTTTAAGGTCCTTAAGGCCAATGGCTGATCAGAAATTATTAATGAAAGAATAAGGCTATGAAAGTAAATGATCTAAATAAAATGGCCACTTCGTTTAACAGCACAGCGCCGATGCCTGTGCTGTTCATCGGCCATGGAAGCCCGATGAATGCCATCGTGGAAAATGAATTAGTAAACACCTGGCGAGAGCTTGGAAAGAGTTTGCCAAGGCCCAATGCCATTTTGGTTATTTCGGCCCACTGGGAAACCCGGGGGACGATGGTCACGGCCATGGAAAAGCCTTCCACCATCCATGATTTCGGGGGATTTCCCAAGGCTTTGTTTGAAGTGCAGTATCCTGCCCCTGGAAGCCCTGAACTGGCCCTGGAGGTCCAGCAAACGGTAAAAAAAGCCCTGGTGGGCCTTGACGATAAATGGGGGCTTGACCACGGGGCCTGGAGTGTGGTCAACAGGCTGTACCCAAATGCCGATATCCCTGTTATCCAGATGAGCCTTGACTACTATCAGACGCCGCAATATCACTACGAGCTGGCCAAAGAGCTTGCTTTTTTGCGCCACAAAGGGGTGTTGATTATCGGCAGTGGCAACATGGTGCACAACCTCAGGATGGTAGCCTGGGACAGGCTTAACGACCCTGAATACGGATATGACTGGGCCCTGGAAGCCAACGAGCAGATGAAAAGCTTTATTTTGAACAACGATCATCAGCAGATGATCAATTACGGTAACCGGGGAAGAGCCTTTGATTTGGCCATTCCTTCACCCGAGCATTTTATCCCTTCACTCTACGCCCTGGCTTTGAAAGAAGAAAATGAGAAGATCACCCTTTTCAACGACAAGGCCATAGGAGGTTCGCTGACCATGACTTCCTTCAAGATTGAAAGCGCATGATCAGTGAAAAAGCCCTATATAATATTCAGTGAAAAATAGTTTAAACTATTTGTTTTCAGCTTCGAAGGTCGGATCAGACCATTTGAAAGTACCGGTTCCGTTGGGTACTCTTGACCAGGATTTCTGAAGCTCGGTGGCGGGGTATTTAACCTCTTCGATCACATTCATCTCGGGTGTGATCAGCAATACGGTTTCACCCAAAGCCGAAAGTTTGTAGTTGGTATGCAATCCTACCTGGGTGGTTGAATCACCGTCAGCCCAGACAATCAGGTAACCATTTTTGGCCAGTTTGGTGCCCTCAGGAAACTTCCACTTGGTCAGTTGCTTTTTGCTGTCGGTAAGGTAATAACCTGAAAGATCAACCTCTTCGTTTGCAAGATTATACAACTCGATCCAATCGTCGAACTGCCCGTCCTGATCAGATCCAAATTCAGTGTTCTTCGGCATTAATTCATTGATGACAATGCTTTTATCAAGGTTGATTTCAGGGTCTTCCCCTTCATCATCACAGTTGACCATGGCAACGGCCAGAAGAACAATGAGTGCCCATCGGAATTGTTTCATTTGGTAATTATTTAATTGTTATTGTTTGATATCTAATATACCAAATAAAAACCATTAAAAGATTAATATAGTTTACGAAAACCTATTATTTCTTTTACTTCTTTTAAAGTGGCCTGTGCTGATTCGCGTGCTTTCTCAGCGCCTCTTTTGGCAACCTGTCCAAGGTAAGCTTCATCTTTAAGTATTTCAAGTATACGCTCGCGGATGGGAGTTGTAAAGCCCACGATGTCTTCAGCCAGCTGCTTTTTTAGATCACCGTAACGGATCTCGCAGTTGTTGTAAGCGGTATTGAAATGATCGACCACATCAGGAGTGGAAACAATTTTAAGCAAGGTAAACAGGTTTTCAACCGCTTCCGTTTTCGGGCTGTTAGGCTGCGTTGGACCAGCATCGGTTACCGCGCGCATTACTTTCTTGCGGATATCCTTTGGATCTTCATAGAGGAAAATCCCGTTTCCTTCCGACTTACCCATCTTGCCTGAGCCATCGAGGCCGGGAACTTTAATCATGTCTCCCCCGTCGAAGGTAAAAGGCTGGGGAAGAGGGAACAGCTCGTGGTCATACATTCGGTTGAAGCGACCGGCAAACTTGCGTGCCATTTCAAGGTTCTGCTCCTGATCTTTACCGACAGGTACAAATTTGGCCTTGTGAATGATAATGTCGGCAGCCATCAGAACCGGGTAGGTTAAAAGCCCTGCATTGACATTTTCTGGATTCGAACGGGCCTTGTCCTTGAACGAAGTGGTGCGTTCCAGCTCACCCAGGTAAGCATTCATGTTCAGAAACGTATACAGCTCGAGCACCTCGGTCACATCGCTCTGGATGAAGATGGTAGCCAGCTCAGGGTCAATGCCGCAGGCCAGGTATTCGGCCAGCACCTGTTTCACCCCTGCCTGCAGGTTTCCCGGGGTAGGATGGGTGGTTAGCGAATGAATATCGGCGATGAAGAAATAGCAGTTATAATCCTGCTGCATCTTTAAAAAACTGCGTACGGCCCCAAAATAGTTTCCCAGGTGCAGATTTCCCGTGGGCCTGATTCCACTGACAACAATTTGCTTGTTCATGATGTGCTTTCTAATTCAATATGGGAGGCAAAAATACATTAACTATTTTCAATTCAAAAGAAGAACGGATTATTCTCTGGAATCCGCAAGGTGAAGATCGACCATCAATTGAAACCCTTCTTCCAGATCTTTCAGAGTTTGCCCTTCGAAAGTAACCAAATCAGTAATCCCTTCAATCTTTCCAAAAAAGACATTATCCACAGCAGAGAATTGGACTGATCCAATAAAACCTTTGTATGTAAGTTGTTCTTTCATTACTACTTTATTTTTCTACAATTTCTATTCCAATACATTTGTGGAATTTCCAATTTATATGGTGCACTCCGTATTTAAAATCAACAGATGAAAGCCACTGATAATGGAATTAAGAAATTTGCACAGATTGAGATGCACAAGGATAGGAAAAATAATCCAAATCAATGCGAAGATGAGAAATGGGTTAGCTTCTAGGTCACATGGTATAGTTGTGAGGAAAGTGTTTTCGAATCAATATCCAATTAAATTATTTTGAAAAAATCTTACTTTTTTTTATTTGAATCTTAGTAACTTAGATCAATCTCTCCATCCAAATTTTATTGGTCTTATGAAAATCGAATACAATAACCTGTATACCCATTTTGTATTAACCACCCTTGATCGCAAACCAATCATCCCCGAAGAACACCGAAACCGGATTGAAAAATATATAACAGGTATTGTTGCCCATCATGGTTCAAAGCTATATGCCATTTATGCCAACCCCGAGCACGTCCATCTCTTGATATCACGAGGGCCCTCCTTTTCAGAAGAAAAACTGCTATCCCTTATTGCCAAAGGCTCAGAAGAATTTATCAATGAAAACCATCTCGTAAAGGGCCCATTTAAATGGCAGCAATCCGCATCGGCTTTTTCCATATCAAAATCACATATCGACCGAATATGCCATTATATACTCAATCAACCCAAACATCATCAAAAGGAAAGCTGTCAGGAAGAATACGAGCGATATTTAAAACATTATCAGCAGCAAACCAAAAAATCCCTTTAAGAATATCTAAATCATAGAAACACCATGATTTCGTATTTATAAATGCCCGGTGAACAGACCATAGTATCCCTTTCAATAGCAAACCCTTATCCTTTGCCATTCCCTTAGTAGCAAGAATATTACAACACGAAAACCTCCCTTATTTCCCTTATTTTAAAACCCATTTGGTTTTGAGAAGGGTGATAAGGGTGGTGGCAGATGTGGACATGCTCCTGCTACTAAGGGTAATTAATTTATAAGGGATTAAGAAACAGGCAGATGTGCTTTGAGATGATAAGGTTTGTAAAATGCCCCAGGATCTATAGTCGGATGTTTTATCAATCGAATTTATCGTAAACCTCAATAGAAAATCCTTATTTTTTTGCCATTCCCTTAGGAGGGTAATTAATTTATAAGGGTTTAAGAAACAGGCAGATGTGCTTTGAGATGATAAGGTTTGTTAAATGCCCACGGATCAATAACCGATTGTTTTATCAATCGAATTTATCGTAAACCTTAATAGAAAACCCTTATCCTTTGCCATTCCCTTAGTAGCAAAAACAACACACCCGCACCACTCCCTTATCACCCTTATTATTATCCATTTATTTTGAACAGCTGGGAAAGGTTATCACTATAAATCGCCTTCCCATTACCCAATTGCAAGCAAAAATTCATAAAAACTATTAAATTATCACTTATACCCCTTGAATACTTAAAATAGATTAGTAGTTTTACCCCACAAATTTGATGATATGAATACAATTCTTGCTTTTGGTAATTGGTATTGGTGGCGCTCCTGCGAATGTCACCCGTAAACAATTATGCCTGAAGCATAAGAAATCATAACTCAAAAAGAGGGATATATTGTTTACGCAGTATATCCCTCTTTTTTTTATAAAGGCAAAAGGAAAAAAGGAAAAAGGAAAAAGAAAGTGATTCAGTTGCATTAGGCATACCTTTAACATTAACCATTTATCCTTCAACATTTAACATTAAACTTTAAACTTTAAATAACATCACAATGACTAGACAGAAAAAGATTTACCTGGAAGAATCGGAGATGCCCAAGCAATGGTACAACATCGCTCCCGATCTACCCACCCCACTAAACCCACCACTGGGTCCTGACGGAAAACCAGTTAGCCCGCAAGCCCTGGCTGCCGTATTCCCGATGAACCTGATCGAACAGGAAGTATCCATGCAACGCTGGATTGACATCCCGGAAGAGATCCGCCAGATCCTGTTCCAGTGGAGGCCAAGCCCTCTGATCCGTGCCTACGAACTGGAAGCAGCACTTGGCACCCCGGCAAAGATCTACTACAAGAACGAAAGCGTATCACCCGCTGGAAGCCACAAAACCAATACAGCCGTTCCCCAGGCATGGTACAACAAGCAATTCGGGATCAAGAAACTGACCACAGAAACAGGGGCAGGCCAATGGGGATCAGCCCTTTCGTATGCCTGCGCCCAGATCGGGGGAATTGAATGCAAGGTATACATGGTTCGCGTAAGTTTCGACCAAAAGCCTTTCCGCAAAATGCTTATGCAGACCTACGGGGGTAAATGTGTAGCCTCTCCAAGCATGGAAACCCAGGCCGGACGCGACATCCTGGCGCAGTATCCCGATACCCCCGGTAGCCTTGGAATTGCCATCTCGGAAGCCATCGAGGCCGCGGTAAGTGACCCAACCGGAACCACACGCTATACCTTAGGATCGGTGCTGAACCACGTAATGCTTCACCAAACCATTATCGGCCTGGAAGCCAAAAAGCAGCTGGCCAAGGTAGGTATCGAAAAGCCGGATGTAGTGATTGGTTGCTGCGGCGGAGGTAGCAATTTTGCAGGCCTTGCCTTCCCCTTCATGTACGATAAAATTCATGGAGCCGACATCCAGATAATTGGTGCAGAGCCTTACTCCTGCCCCACCCTTACCAAGGGACAGTTCGTCTACGACAACGGCGATATCGCCCGTATGACCCCCATGATGGCCATGTACAGCCTGGGCCATAACTTTATGCCAGAGCCAATTCATGCCGGTGGGCTTCGTTACCACGGTATGTCTCCCCTGGTAAGCGCTTCGCTGCGCGATGGATTGATGGATGCCATCGCTATTCACCAAAGCGAATGTTTCGATGCAGGTTTGCTGTTTGCCAAAACGGAAGGCATTGTTCCCGCTCCAGAGACTACCCATGCCATAGCTGCCACTATTCGCGAGGCTCTAAAGGCCAAGGAAGAAGGAAAGGAAAAAGTAATTCTTTTCAATTTCAGCGGCAACGGGATGATGGATTTAGTGGGCTACGACAAATACATGACCGGCCAGCTGCAGGATTATGAATATCCGGAAAAGGAAATCGCGGCTAATCTGGCTAAAATCAAAGGATACCCGATGCCTAAGTAAGAGTATGATAGTAACGCGGATATAACGGATTAAGCGGATAAAAGGAGATTTTAAAAACTGTGGGAAATCTTTTTTGATCTATTTTAAATTATATCTGCGTTACCATCTTTCATTTAAATCCGTGTATATCCGTTAAATCGGATCACATATCCTAAGCGTTGGATGGTGGTTTATTAGGCAGCAATCCAAAAGATCGGAAAACAGGCATCCGGCAAGGCCATACCAAAAGAAGTTCAGTAGCCTGAAATAAACAACCTGCCTTGAATTAAAACAATCCTGCCCAATACAAAGCAATTCTTCCGGCTCACTCTTCCTGTCTCTATGCTAATCTATCCCTGCTTGAGATACTTTTCTGATCCCATTGCCTTGAAAAACCTATTTGGGGTGTCTCTTAATCGATTAAAATGGACAGACCGCTCCTATTCAAAAGAGGGATTACCAATCAATGATCATCCTTCATGCATTGCCTGAACTTTGCCACCATTAGTAACTCATTAGTAACCCATCTGTAACCTTTCTGTAACCTCAGATACAGAAAGGTTACTAATGAGTTACCAATGGGTATCTAGAGCAGGCAAAGTTCAGGGAAAGATCAGCGAATCACAGGCTTTTGGGTATCCTAAGCAGTCTTGAAATCTTAGAATAACAGGAGTTAAGACTGATAAGGGAAAGTTGGCTTTCAAAAGGCAAAAGGGAGAATAAAAAGGAGAGGATTCATCCAAGTAACAGCCACGGCATGTTTAATTTGTTAATGGGGAAGGATGATCCTTACGAAAGGTTGTCCACCGCCTTTTTAGATAGATCGCTCAATGCGCGTTTCTATTCTTGCTTTGCTTTAAAGGTGATCCCTAAAAGGGTGATATCATCCGACTGCGGTGCACCACCGACAAAATCATTCACCTCGGTAAAGGTTTTTTTAATGATGGGTTCAATGGGAAGGTTGAGATTCTGATTCAGGAAATCTTCGAATTTTCTTTCTCCATAAGGCGTTTCTTCCGCATTCACAGCCTCTATCACGCCATCGGTATAAAGCAAAAGCTGGTCTCCCTTTTTCAACTGTATTGTTTTTGACTCGAAAATAAAATCTTCCATAACTCCGAGGGCCAGTCCATTGGTCATTTCAACCGGACGAATTCCGCTGGACGAAAGGATATAGGGAGGATTGTGCCCGGCATTTACATAATCAACATCACCGGTCAGCGTATGGAGTATTCCGTAAAAAACAGTCACGAACATGGAAGAAACACTTTCTTTACAAAGGAGATTATTGGCATATTCCATGCATTCACTCACTGAATCGCCTTTGAGCCCCGTGGCACGGATCAGGGTACGGCTGAGGGCCATAAAAATAGCGGCGGAAATTCCCTTTCCTGAAACATCGCCGATAACAAATCCCAGGCGGTGCTGATCGATCATAAAAAAATCGTAGAAATCACCTCCTATTTCATTGGCAGCAACCATCGAGGCATAAATATCAAAACCGGGCTCCCCGGGAAAGGGGAGAAAGTTCTTGGGCAGGATGGCCTGCTGAATTTCACGCGAGATATGAAGGTCTTGTTGGATAGAAACCAGTTGGTCATGCTCCCGCATCCAGTGGCGAACAGACAAAATCTCCCGGACCGTTTTATTGATCGTGATCTCCAGATCGTCAAAATTGACAGGTTTGGTAATGAAATCAAAAGCGCCCCTGTTCATGGCTGTCCGTATATTGTCCATATCACCGTAGGCAGATACAATCACGGTTTTCAACTCCGGTTTTTTCAGTTCCTTGAGTTTCGAGAGCAAGGTCAGCCCATCCATCCCCGGCATGTTGATATCCGAGAGTACGATGCCTATTTCGGGATATTCATTTATTTTTTCAAGGGCTTCCACCCCGTTGAACGCGAATTCAAAGTCAAAGGTTTTTTCACGCAGTTGGCGGCGGAACTTCTGCCTGATCATCGGTTCCATATCCGCCTCATCATCAACCACCAGAATCTTTACCGCCGTTTGGTTCGCTTGACTCATAGAAATATTTTTAAATTTTTATTTCGTATATTTAATTGACAGTTCAAAGTTCCAAATTCAAAGTTCAAAGTTGCGTGCCGATCGAGAGAAACCTGAAACCTGGAACTTGAAACTTTAAACGGATTACTAAATATACGGGTTTATAAAATACATTAAAAATTTAAACAACAAATAATTACGTGTATTAATCATTCCTAAAAACCGACTGAAAAATGAAAAAACAAATTACAAAACACGTTCTGTTCTTTGGCATGGCATTGCTTCTGATGGCTGGATGTAATATGGATACTAAAACAAAAGACAAGAAGGATACCGCCGACTCCGCAAAAGTGGCCTCAGTTGAAGTGGAAGTTTTTGATGCTGTAAAAATCAAGGATCAAATTGTTGAGACCATTCGCAAAATGCCCAGCGAAAAGGAAATTGCCACCCTGCTTAACGAATCAGGTGCTTCCTACATCCTGGATTTAACCGTTCCGGCCAACCAGGCTGAAAAGCTGATGACCGAATCCGATCAAAGTTTTGGGTTAGGCCTGTATTCGTTCGATTTGATTTATGCCAGTGTGTATAACCGGGGAGATAAGGCAGCTGAAACAAGCCGGATTTCCGAACAGCTGATCGATCGTCTGGGTTTAAGGAATGATCTTACCTCATCCAAAAACTATTTAGATAGGATTAAAAAAAATAATGGCAACAAAGATTCTTTGGATTTCCTGGTTACACAAAACCTGAATCACTTTCACCAGCAAATGTCCAAGGGTGATCAGCCGGATGTTTATGCACTATCAGTGATCGGTTCCAACGTCGAGGCTTTGTATATTTTAAGCCAGAGCACCCTGATGGCCAAAAACAACGCGAAGATGCTGGACATTATGAGCCGGCAAAACGAAAGGGTAAAAGGAGTATTTACCTTGCTGGAACTCATGTCGGGAGATGAAAACATCAAACCTTACTACGAACAATTTAAGCCTGCAGTCACCATTTTTGAAGAGAATCCGAAGATTACAGAAAAGGAGCTTGCACAAATTGCCCCAATCATGGAAACAGTCAGGCAGAATATACTGAAATGAAGTTTCTGAACAGGATTAAAAAGATTAAAAGATGGACAGGAAAGTTTAAACAGAAACCTCCTGTCCGTCCCGTAATCCCTAAATCCTGTTCAAATATCTTAGTAAACCTATGAACGAGATTACTTTAAATGCCCTTATTAATTTATTTGCATTATTCTCGGCCATAAGTAAATCGACAAAAGTAGATGCGATCCGTAATTTTTCAATCTACCTGCATCAGCACTTTGGCATTTCTGATAATGATGATTATCTGAAGCTTTTTGAAGAATTGATCGAAATCTATGGGATTGACGGGGAACCTGCCTTTCCCGTAGATATGATCGAGGAGGCAACTAAAATCAGTACGAACATTCGTAGCTGGCTCCGGAAAGATGAGCAGGTCATGGTATTCATACGGTTTCTCGAACTGGTCAGAAACGGCAATCAATCCAAAGCACAAGTGCTGATTGAAACGCTGGCCAATGTCTTTGAAATCAGTAAAAGCGAGGTGGAGAAATTTGTTGCCTTTATCTATTACCCGTCCACCAATCAAATTGACATCCCCGATTTTTTACTCATTAACAGCAATGATCAACCTGTACAATACATGTACCGGCACATTTATGAAAAGAACATCGACGGTGAACTGCTTTTTTTACGTTGTTCATTGATCGGGAACTACCTATTCATATTCCATGGCCGCGAATACCTGACAATTGATGGAAACCCTGTAATTCCGGGGCGCTTTTATGCCTTCAGGGAAGGAAGCATTATACGCGGACCACGCGTTTCACCCATTTATTATACCGACCTTGCCACTGGTTTTATTGAGCTTGACCGTAGCCCTTCCTTTGTTTTTTCAGGGGAGGAAATCGAATATAAATTCAACAACAACAACTACGGTTTGCACCCCTTTTCCTTCTCTGAAAAATCAGGTCAGCTCATTGCCATAATGGGTGGAAGTGGAGTGGGAAAATCAACCTTGCTCAATATACTGAATGGAAACATCCCCCTTCAGCAGGGAAAGGTAAAAATCAATCAAATTGATATCTACAAACAAAGACAGCAAACTGAAGGGTTAATAGGTTATGTGCCTCAGGATGACCTTTTGTTTGAAGACCTGACAGTTTGGGAAAATTTGTATTTTAGTGCCTCACTCAGCTTCGATGAACTATCCCCTCCAGCCCTGGAAGAGAAAGTGAAAAGGGTTTTGCATGAACTCGAGCTATCGGCACTGAAGGACTTAAAAGTGGGCAGCCCCGTCAATAAGATTATTAGCGGAGGCCAGCGAAAAAGGCTGAACGTAGCCCTTGAACTGATCAGGGAACCCGCAATTCTTTTTGTGGATGAGCCCACCTCAGGGTTATCATCCACCGATTCCGAAAAAGTGATGCTGCTGTTAAAGCAACAGGCCCGAAAAGGCAAACTGCTCATTGTAAATATCCACCAGCCCTCATCCGTTATCTTTAAACTGTTCGATAAGCTGTGGGTAATGGATTCAGGAGGCAGGATTATCTACACAGGTAATCCCCTCGATGCCATCATTTATTTCAAAACAGAGGTTAACCATGTAAATGCCCGGGTAAGCGAGTGTGTGGCTTGCGGAAATGTAAACACGGAACAGGTCCTTGAAATTATAGAAACGAAAAAGATTGATAATTCGGGAAATTTCCTTCCCGAACGCAGATTCACGCCTGAGTACTGGTATGACAAGTACCGTAAAAATACAGAGGAGAAAAGGTTTAAAGTTCCAAATTTCAAGTTCCAAGTGCGTGCCGAGGAGATGCTACTTGAAACTAGGCCCGAGTCGCAGGGGAAACCAGATCGGCACGCACTTGGAATTTGGAACCTGGAACCTGGAACTTTACCTCCAACGGATTCAAAAAAGCCCGGATTGGCAAAGCAGTTCAGGATATTTTTTGAAAGAAACCTGCGGATAAAAATCACCGACCGACAATACCTGTTTATCAACCTGCTTGAAGCTCCCATACTGGCAGTAATCGTGGCCTGGTTTACCCGTTTCCGGGAAGGGGATAAGTATATCTTTTTTGAAAATAAAAGTCTAATCTCTTACCTTTTCATGTCTGTGGTCGTGGTACTGTTTATGGGAACAATCGGCAGTGCTGAAGAAATTATCAAAGACCGTAAAATACTACTCCGTGAATCATTCCTCAACCTGAGCCGGTTCAGCTATCTAAATTCAAAAATACTGTTCCTGGTTTTGCTTTCAGCATTTCAATCGTTCAGTTTTGTATT
>JACMKG010000037.1 GCA_014380255.1 Prolixibacteraceae bacterium
ATCGATCCCTTTATAACCGGGAATATTGTTTTTCAGCAGTTTGGTAATTTCCGTTTCATTGTAAGTGACGTTAAATCCAAGGTTCCATGAAAAGTCTTTTGTCATTACAGGAATGGTGTTGATGACAAACTCTGCACCCTTGTTTTCCATGTTGCCCACGTTGGTCAGCAAAGCGATATCAAAGTTGGCTCCCGGAGCAATAGGTACTACGCTCAGAAGGTCCTCGGTCTTCTTGTTGTAAAGGTCCACGCTTCCTGAAATACGGCCATTGATAAAACCAAAATCCAACCCCACATTATAGGTCGTAGTGGTTTCCCATTTAATATCCAAATCATAGGCTGCAGGACGCAGGAAACTGTAGAAGGTATTGCCAAACTGGTATTGGGCCGTACTTTGGCTTTGACTGTACCGGGCCACATAAGGATAGTTATTGTTGACAATATCCTGCTGCCCGGTGATACCCCAGCCTAAACGAAGCTTTAAGTCCGATACGACATCGGTGGTTTTGAAAAATTCATCCTTCATTTTCCAGGCAAGGGCTACAGCGGGGAAATAACCCACACGCGTATTCTCTGAAAATTTAGAACTGGCATCCCTGCGAATAGAAGCTGTCAGAAGGTATTTATCGTTGAACGTATAGTTAACCCTGCCCAAATATGATTCCAGCCTGTATTGAGGCTTATCGGTAGCAAAACGCGGGATGGTGGTTGAATCCACTACTCCGGCCTGGCTGTAAGAAGCGTAATTATACACATCGGTGTAAAAATCCTGGTAACTGTGTCCTGCCAGAATATCAAATTTGCTTTTTGCATCGGGTAGCTCTTTTGAATAGAACAGGGAGACATCGGCCAGGGTGTTGGTCTTTCCTTGTTTGTAATAGTTGTAAATTCCATCCTTAAAAGCTGCGATAGACATGGTGTTGGGCCTGTTGTCATTCCCGCTGCCAGTGGCTTTATCCATACCCACGTTGATCAAAGCATGCAAATCGGGCAGGAAATGAAACTTGTAATCCAGCTGTACATTCCCGATAAAACGATCTACTTTCGAAGTGTTATCTCTTTGTTCAAGTAAACTTACCGGGTTGGGAGAAGAAGCAGGACCGTTGGTATTGATGACATTTCCATTGGCCGACAGCCATTCCCAGTATCCACCATACTTACCGCCTTCCGTTCTTACCGTCTGGGTAGGATCGAAAGTAACAGCACCGCCGATAGCTCCACCCTCATCGGCAAAGCGGTTCTGCGTGCGGCTGTATTTGGCATTCAGGTTAACGGATAAATGATCGGTAAAGAATTTGGGGGAAAGATTCAAACCTCCCGTGAAACGGTTAAAGTTATTGGTAATCACGACCCCTTCCTGGCTTAAATAACCGGTGGATATGCGAAAAGGAATATTCTTAACCGTTCCGCTTGCACTCAGGTTATTGTCCCAACTTAATGCAGGGCGGTATATTTCTTTCTGCCAATCGGTATTAGCCGTTCCCAACAGATTTTTATACGTATTGTTGCCCGTTGCGGCTGCATCGGCATTCACGATTTCCCTGACCTGATCAGCGTCCAGTACATCCACATACTTGGCTACCGTACCTACCGAGGCCTGACTGTTGAAGTTAAATTTAACAGCCCCTAACGACCCTTTCTTGGTGGTGATAATAATTACCCCGTTGGAAGCTCTGGATCCATAAAGAGCCGTAGCTGAAGCATCCTTCAAAATACTCATCGACTCAATATCGTTCGGGTTAATGGTGTTCAAAAGGTTCGCCGAACCCGACAGGCTGTTGCCTTCAACCGGCACCCCGTCAATTACGATCAACGGATCGTTGCTTGCATTAAGCGAGGCACCTCCACGAATACGGATGGTACTTCCCGCTCCTGCAGCTCCACCGCTGGTGGTAATCTGCAAACCGGGCACTTTACCCAGTAGCAACTGCTCCGAGGAGGCAATATTTCCTTGTTGAAACTCTTTTTCGGATACCGCCGTTACAGAACCCGTAAGGTCTGCTTTTCGCCTGGTACCATAGGCCACCACCACCACTTCATCCAGTTGGGCCAGGTCAGAAACCATGGCCACTGATATGTTCTGCTGGTTCTCAATAACTATTTCCTGCCGTTGATACCCCACATAGGAAAACTGAACGGTCTCTCCCCTTTTGACATTCAGGGTGAAACTTCCATTCACATCCGAGATCGTTCCATTGGTAGTTCCCTTTACTACTATAGATACACCTGGCAAAGTTTCTCCCGATGCGCTATCGGTAACCTTACCCGATAATACTAACTGCTGTGCTATTGCCATGTTTCCAAACAATAGGGCCAGAATCAATATTAACACATTTAGGTTCTTGTGTATAATCCTCATGTTTAATTAATTATTGGTTCAATTACTCGTTTTTTAATCATTGATCTTTTGTTAGTTAATTCTTTAAATTTTAATTCCTTTTAACTTCATAGTTATTAATTCCGGGACCAAAGTATGGAAAGGGTTAATTATTTGTTAAAAAATGTTACAACCTATTTACTGCAATCGTTTGCGATTTCGTTTGCAGACAAAATGTTTTAAAACAGGTGGCTTCTGGTAGGTATGTTTTTCAATTTTTTAAATCATTTCACTCGATGAACTGTACATAGAAATTAAATAGTATCTTTATTCTAGGTTTTCCAACCAATGACCTGAAACCACCAACTTATGCGCAGCAGCCAGGTAACCATAAAAGACATTGCCCGTATCTTAGGGATCTCTCCTTCAACTGTTTCGAGGGCGTTAAAGGATCATCCGGATATCAATGCTGATACCAAAAAATCAGTCAATGAACTGGCCAGCAAATTAAAATACCATCCCAACGCCGTGGCCCTGAGCTTAAAGAACAGCCGCAGCAATACCATTGGAGTCATCATCCCGGAAATTGTCCACTATTTCTTTTCTTCGGTAATCAGCGGCATTGAAGATGTAGCTTCCCGCAAGGGTTTTACCGTTATTATCTGCCAGTCGAACGAGAGCTTTGAACGGGAAGTGGCGAATGCCCGTACCCTGCTCTCGCACCGGGTGGATGGAGTGCTGGTATCGGTTTCCAAAGAAACCAGTTCCTCAGATCACCTGATTGAATTGCAGGAAGGGGGGATCCCTATCGTATTCTTTGACCGAATGGCCCCTGGGATCAATGCCGACCAGGTGGTGATTGATGACCTGGAGGCGGCTTACATGGCAACGCGTCATTTGATAGAAACAGGGCGTAACAGAATTGCCCATTTTGCCGGGCCTCAAAACCTGATCATTAGTCGCGACCGCCTGCAAGGCTATATAAATGCCCTTACTGAAGCAGATCTTCCCATCGATAACCGCCTGATTATTGAAGCCGATACGTACGAAAAAGCACGCACCACGGTGATCAAGATGCTGGAAGACGGCATTGTGCCCGATGGCATATTTGCCGTAAACGATTTAACGGCCATCGGGGCCATGCAAACCATCCAGAAAAAAGGGTACCGTATTCCCGACGACATCTCCATTGTAGGTTTCAGCGACGGGCGCTTCTCGGGCATCACCGATCCCAACCTTACCTCGGTTGACCAGCACGGCTATGAGATGGGCACCACGGCTGCCGAGATGCTTTTTAAGCGCATCCTTTCTTCGGAAGCTGTCTACATCCCTGAAAAAAAGGTACTCAATGCCGACCTGATTATCCGGGGAAGCTCGCAAAAAGAGTAACGTTAATTAATTAAAAATATACCCTGAAACATTTTTAATTGAATAGTACAATTCTGAACTTTCTTTTGCATTAGTTCGTAGATTTACTATCTTTGAATAAATTCCATATAATGAGAAAAACTGTACGTCAGATGATTGAAATAATAGTTTCTGACGGATGGTATTTTGTCAGGCAAAGCAGGAGTCATAAACAATTCCGCCATCCTGTAAAGAAAGGAGTTGTCACCATTCCTGATCATGGAAAGTCAAATGTACTTGATCATTTTGTCGTTAATTCGATATTAAATCAAGCAGGATTAAAATAAATGAATGATATCATGGAAAACATCATAGTAGAAATAGGATTTGTAGATGGAAATTATTCAGCTCATTTGCCACAACTTCCCGGATGTGTAACTGTAGGGAGTTCACTAAAGGAAATTGAGGATAATATGATAGAAATCGTACCTTTTCATCTTGAAGGACAAAAAGAAAGTGGAGGAGAAATACCCGAAGTATTTAATCAACCCTATAAGTTCATATATAAGCTTTCAATAGAAGCTATGATTAATTATTATAGCGGGATTTTTACAAAAGCAGCCTTGAGCAGGATCACAGGGATAAACGAACGTCAGTTGTGGCATTACGCTGCCGGACTACGCAAGCCACGGCCTCAACAACGTAAACGAATAGAGGAAGGATTGCATCGATTAGGTGAAGAATTAATATCATTAACATTATAAACCACGCTCAACTATTATTCTCTTATGACCCAAAACTATTCAACCAATCACAGCTCCCCGGGAAGCAATAAAGTGGTAAAAACCATGAAAAAAACCCTGTACATCATTCTATTCTTTGTTGTCCTTTTTATAGCCGGTTTTATCTACTGGAATTACTTTTACACCTTCAGCGACGGCTCGCGCGCCGGACTGCTGCAGAAGTTCTCGCGCAAGGGCAATGTCTTTAAAACCTATGAAGGTGAGATGATCCTAAGCAGTGTG
>JACMKG010000038.1 GCA_014380255.1 Prolixibacteraceae bacterium
GACGATGGTTTCAGAATTACCGGATACCTCATTTCCAATGATAATTTATTGTAGAGATTTGAACCGTAACCTGTGCTTAGACTATAATCCTTGTATCCGCGAAGAGATACAATATCGCTTCCATAAAGGTTGTAGCCTGACATACCAGAACCTCCCACGCGGAACCCTTCAAAGGGAGACTTGCGGTTTTCATCATAGTAACCCAGGAATCCATATTCAAATTTGGTATGTAAAACCAAATTCCTGTTCTTTGATAAGGGAGAATACCAGTCGCCTTTAAACAACCATTTATGATATTCAATCCATTTGTATCGATCCTCTACAGCATCCTTATCCCCGTTGATTAACGAATAGGGAGGGGTTAACTGCAATGAAAGAGTCAGACTTGATCCACTACGTGTATACAGGGGATTATCCATTGAATTACGTCCAAAGGCCGTCTTGAAACTGAAGTTGTTGAATTCACCATCTCCGCTTCCTGTTCCATCATCGAGGAAATAATAGTATCCTGCCATGTTCTGCAGTTTATAGTGCTGATAAGAAAGCTCATGATACAGGGTGAAGAAGTCATCAGGCCATGACAAACGATAGCCATAACCAAGGGCAGCGGCAGAAGTTATCTGGATCTGATCATCATCCGATGACTCATTGTAGTTATAACTTGTCCCAGGATCGTAGCCGTAACCACCACCATAGCCGTAGCCACCACCATAGCCACCGTAACCGTATCCGCCATAGCCACCACCATAACCACCACCGTAGCCACCGCCGTAGCCACCGCCATAACCACCGCCATAACCACCACCTCCATACGGATCGTAGCTGTTATAGGTATTGTTTGCTGAATAATTCACAATGGAATGAGACAGCGACAGGGTAAATGAGTTTGGCTTTTTACCACCAAACCAAGGTTCGGTAAATGTAAGGCTGTATGATTTATAGAACTTACCACTGGTTTGGGCTCTTAGGCTAAGTGCCTGTCCGTCGCCTGTAGGTAAAGGTCTCCATGCTTCTTTGTTAAAGATATTGCGGACCGAGAAGTTTGAAAACTTCAATCCGATGGTTCCAACAAACATATTGGCTCCCCAACCCCCTGATAGTTCTATCTGGTCATTGGCTTTCTCAGCAAGCTCATAGGTGATATCCACGGTTGCATTTTCTGGATGAGGTTTCACATCAGGGTTAATGGATTCAGGATCGAAGTGTCCCAGTTGTGAAAGCTCCCTTACGGTACGGATAATATCTGCTTTACTGAAAAGGTCACCTGGCAGCGTACGTAATTCACGACGGGCCACATGTTCATTGGTCTTTGTATTACCTGTAATATTGATCTTGTCGATGGTAGCTTGTCTACCTTCAATGATACGCATTTCAAGATCAATGGAGTCTGTTTCTACCCTTGTTTCTACAGGAGTCAGGTTGAAGAATAAATAACCATGATCGAGGTATTCACTGCTTACCGCATCCTCGTCAGAAGAAGTTCGTTTATCCAACAATTTCTGATCGAAGATATCTCCCTTTTTAATACCGAGCCGTGCAGCCAAATAGTCACTTGGATAAACGGTGTTGCCCACCCATTTAATATCACCGAAATAATATTTACGACCTTCCTCTATCCAGACATCAAGCCTGACGCGGTTATCTTCCAGTTTGGTAATCGAATCCTTTACAATGTTAGCATCACGGTAGCCTTTTTCATTGTATTTTTTAATCAAATTGATTTTATCTTCTTCATATTTTTCACTCAGGAATTTCTTTGAACTAAAGAAGTTTCTGATCTTCTTGGCCTTTGTCTTTTTCATGGAACGGTCAAGAACACTAGGCTTCAGGTTTTCATTCCCGTGATAAACGATCTCTTTGACTTTAACCTTTTCTTTTTTATCTACGTTGATATCCAGAATAACGCTGTTCGTTTGTGCTGTATCATCGCGTTGAATAATGTTAACCTCCGTATTTAAGAATCCTTTTTCCAAAAAGATATTCTTAATCAATTTAGTGGCTGTTATTACCTGCTCATCGGTGACCTGACTTCCTTTTAACAACAACACTTTCTCGGTTATATCATCTTTTTCTGATTTGGATACTCCGCTAAAGTTAACTTCCGACAGCCTGGGACGTTCCTGAAGGGTAATCATAAGCCAGATACTATCCCCCACCAGTTTATCCGCAGTAATTTTTACATCCGAGAACAAACCATGCTTCCATAATTTTTTAATGGAGTTAGTGACAGCATCACCAGGCACAACGATCTTATCCCCAACACTCAATCCTGAGATTTGAAGCAGTACCTGTGTATCCAGATAACGAATTCCCTGAACATCCAATCCTGCTATGGTGTATTCTTGGGGAGTTGAATCATAGATGGAGATAAAAGTGCTGTCGGCCTCCTGTGAAAACCCTTTAACACTGATTAACAGCAATATTAGAAACAGTTTTAATCTTTGCATTCTATTCGTTATTGAATTAGCTTTACTGATTGTTGACTCGTCTTTCCAAATCTTCTTTCACGATTCTGAAAATCATGAATAGCCTCAAATAAATCTTCCTTCCTAAAATCGGGCCACAATTTAGGTGTAAAATATAATTCGGTGTAGGCAATCTGCCACAATAAGAAATTACTGATCCGGCATTCACCGCTTGTGCGAATTAATAATTCTGGATCCGGCATCTCGGATGTATTTAGGAAACAATCCATCAAATCATAATCAATATTTGCTGGATCCAGCTTTCCCTGCTTTACTTCTTCAGCTATTCGCTTAACAGCCTCCACGATCTCCCACTTGGAACTGTAACTCAAAGCCAACACAAGGGTTAATCCCGTGCATACGCTGAGTTTATCTATAGACCATGATAGTTTTTCCTGAACATTTAATGGAAGACTTTTTACATCGCCAATAACTTTCAACCTGACATTGCTTCTTTTCAACTCATCAGTTTCTTCAGAAATAGCATGTACTAACAGGCCCATCAAGGCATCCACTTCTTCTTTTGGACGGGACCAGTTTTCTGTTGAAAATGCATAAAGAGTAAGAAAATCAATTCCAATTTCGCCTGCTCCTTCGACTACCGAACGAACTGCTTCAACTCCATGTTCGTGACCAAAACTGCGTTCATTCCCAAACTGAGCAGCCCATCTGCCATTCCCATCCATAATGATGGCAACATGTCTCGGGATCTTTTCTTTGTTAAGTGTGTCTTTAAACATTTTATTCATTTATATTCTTCGACCAGCTTTACTCTGGCCTGATATGCAATATTATCTATTCTTTGGGTTATTTTCGATCCCCCAATCAAGAATCCGATCTCTTGGAGTAGTTAACTCCCATTTTTTATACCCGTAAAACAATTTATATACCAAATGAATACCCGCGTAAGCCGTCCAGTCGTTGTTGTGATACTGATCGGTATATTTTGTTGTCTTATCTATTCCGTAACTCAACGGATCATCCAAATTATCCAGTTTGTCTGAGAATGTCTTTCGCAATCCCCCTTCAATTCCTAAACCAATGCGCTTGCTCAGATTAAACTTAAATCCCAGACCAAAAGGTAAGGTCGGACTAACCTCTGAGTTATTATTCCCTTCCTGTGGTGCATCGATATCATCAAACTCATAAAAATGCATTCCCACTCCTCCAAAAATGTAGGTTGAATAAGGAGTTTCCTTTTGGCCCACAATATACTTGAAAAAGTTGAATTCAAACTGAAGTGACACATCCATTACGTTTTTATCAAAGCTCCATTCGCTAGGCAATGGATTTAGTTCGTTGTTCCACAACTGGTTATTAAATTCTCCTACAGCGCCGATAGTTCCATTAAAAACATTGAGACGCAACGCGTAACGTGGATTAAAGTTATACCTCACAAATGCTCCATAAGCCGGGTTCACCGATTCTGAGAATTCAATTTTGGTCATATCACCAAAATAAGTGCCTGCCCCCCCAAAAACACCGATGTCTAAGCTTGGTTGTGCCTGCGCTTTAAAAACCATTAATCCAATCAGAAAAATTATTAATACCTGCTTCATTTGAATCCAATTTTGAAAGGGTTTTTACTCTATAAATCATTCAGGCACTAGCATTTACATTCTGAACATAACACCTTCCAAGTGTTACAAAAGTAATACAATTCTGATACATACATGCTTGGTGCATATTATAAAACCCAAATAGAGGTTAAAAATTGTTAAGCATCGAAGGAATTTTAATTTCTTTTATCTGCTCCCCACATCAGTTTATTCCGAAGGGTTGAAAAAAAGCTATGTTCTTTCAGCCTGATAGTCTTAACGTTAAATGGAGCTTTTCTGATCTTTAACAAAACTGAAAAATAGGTTGGCTGGGATTGCGAATCTACTGAAGTCAGAAAATGTAAGCCCCGTCCTTCAACCGTCAAAGTTATGGAATGATGGTCGGGCACCACAATAGGCCTTACAGTCAGGTGATGGGGTGCTATGGGACTGATAACAAAATTCTGTGAATCGGGAGTGATAATCGGACCGCCTACGCTCAATGAGTAGGCCGTTGATCCGGTAGGAGTTGCAACAATCAGGCCATCAGCCCAGTAGGTATTCAGAAATTCATCGTTAACGGATGTATGAATACTGATCATGGAAGAAGAGTCAAGCTTTGTTACTGTAATCTCATTGAGCGCATACTGAAACTCGGAATGATCGCCCTGCACAATTTCCAATTCCAACACGGTTCGTTCATCAATAATGATGTTTCCGGCTATAATATCATCGAGTGCCTTGTCAATTTCTTCCCGCGAAATATCAGAAAGAAACCCCAGTCTTCCGGAGTTGATACCAACCAAAGGCAGCGAACTTTTCTGCGCTACCATGAATGATTTCAATAAGGTACCATCTCCTCCAACACTAAAAATAAAAGATACATCATCAGGCAATTCTTCCGTATTTTCAAATACCCCGGCAACTTCAGGAAATAAACCACATTCTTGCTGCATATATTCCAGAAATGGTCCATACACGAAATTGTCAATCTGTTTCTCCTTTAAAAGTTCCAAGAGTCTTGCCAGTTCATCTCTAAAGTCAGGATTAACAGTGAGTCCGTAAAGTGCAATCTTCATGTGAAAATAATAGATTTTATAAACATGTATTCATCCTGGCATACATGGACAACGAGCATCAGATATTCATGAATTTCATTAATTGATCATAGCGATCGTCGTATAAATCCTGAATGGTCGATTCATCCATATAGACAGCCTTGATATTATAATCATACCGTACAAATGTCTGAATAATTGATGACAAATCAACCACATTTATTTTAAGGGTAACGTTCATTAATCTGGAATCTTCAAACTGATGAATATAAAAGCTAAGTATCTTGGCATCATTGCCTTCGACAATCTGTGCTATTTGTGACAAGGAATAATCGATTGAATTCAGCTCCAGCACGATTACTCCACCAGGTTCTTTCACGGCGACCAGGTCCGAGAATTTCTGAGCAAGATCAAACACAGTGATCAATCCCATGTATTCAGAATATAAATTAAGCACAGGTATAGCACTTAACTTCAATGTGGAAATAGCTGAAAAAACTTCATAGATATGCTGATTGGAACGGATATGAGGAGGAAGTAAATGGGAGACATAATCGCCTATTGGCTTCTCAAGAATGTTTAAATCATAGATCATTTTATCAGAAACCACCCCTATGAGTCTCTTTCCATCAACAATGGGTAAATGGGAAATTCTGAATACTTCCATCCAGTTGAGCGCTTTCTGACCTGTATCAGTCATCCTTAACGGGGGGACAACATCTGAAATTATGTTCTGTGCTATCATCAGTTTAAAGTTTACTATTCGAATTTAATCAAATCTAAAATTGTAACTTGCACCCATAAAAAATATATTATGACCACACTTAGTGTAAATATAAACAAAATAGCAACATTAAGAAATTCAAGAGGAGGAAATACTCCAAATGTTTTAGAAGTAGCTATCAACTGTCAAAAGTTTGGGGCGCAAGGCATTACGGTACATC
>JACMKG010000289.1 GCA_014380255.1 Prolixibacteraceae bacterium
CCAAATTCGATCAGATTGCCTCCAATGTGGAAGATCTGAAGAAGATGATAAGAATGCTTGACCGCCAGGGCTGCGATGCAAGTCCGTTGTATGGTAGAGCTTCCGAAAAATTATACCAGCTGGAACCCTCTGCTGAGGCAGCTTACAGCATGGCCCGTACTTTTGTTAAAGCCGAAAACCATGACAGGGCTGAAGAATATTACAAACAGGCCATTAGTTTAGAGAAAGATCCAATGAATCTTTCAAAATATTACTACGAAATGGCTACCTTGAATTTTGCAGACAGCCCTCAGGAAGCAAGGACATATTTAAGGAAGTCAACTGAATACAATCCAAACTTTGGCAAATCTTATATGTTGCTAGGTGACTTATTTGCCAGTAGCAGCAAATCAGTTGGTGCTGATGATTTTGAACGTTCAACAGTATTCCTTTTAGCCGTTGACTACTTCAACAGAGCAAAGAAAGCTGACCCTTCGTTAACAGAAGATGCTAATAAAAAGATTAATACTTATTCACAGTATTTCCCTCCTAAAGAAGAGATTTTCTTCCGCGGGATGAACGAAGGACAATCAGTTACTGTGGGAGGATGGATTGGCGAAAGCACGACCATCCGTGCCAAAAGATAGACTGTCTTACTGTAAGTAAATTTAAGAAAAGCATTGAATTTCTGCTGTGCAGAAATTCAATGCTTTTCTTTTATACCTTTGTAACCATTGCTTTGACAAACAAATTATCAGCAAGCAATACGCTGCTAAGAATTGTGGAATTTTATGAATCTAAGGAATTTAAATAATAAACAACCGGTCATCCCCCGTATCAGTTATGCGCGGTGGATGAAAGGAACTCTGCTGATTATTCTACTAGCGGTGAGTGTGTTGTCATGTAAAAACGATTTTGAAAACATTAAGAAATTCTCCAACATTGCGGCCTTGCCTGACCTTACGGCCGAAGGGTATGAAGTATTGTATTCAGATTCAATGGTCATTCGTTATAAGATCCAAACCCCGCAAATGGTTATTTATAACAATCAAAAAGACCCTTATACGGAGTTTCCGATAGGTGTAATAATTACCCAGTATGACAGTAAAATGAATATCACTTCCCATATTACCTCCCGGTATGCCAAGTATTTTGAAGAGGATGACCGCTGGGAAGCAAAAAATGATGTTGTGGCTATTAATCCAAAGGGCGACACTTTAAAGACCGAATACCTGGTATGGGATCGAAAAAAAGGAAAGATCTTCTCTGACCAATTTGTTAAAATCATCCAGAAAGATCAGGTAACTACGGGAACAAGCTTTGAATCCAACCAGGATTTTTCCGAATACACCTTCAAGAACCTGAAAGGCCAAATGTACATTGACGTACAAGAAAAATAAACCATTTTATGGATTTGCAACTTGTAATAATCATTTCTTTATTGTTTTCAGCCTTATTTTCAGGAATGGAAATTGCTTTTATCAGTGCCAATAAAATCAGGCTTGAATTGGATAAAAACCAAAGCATTCATTCCAGACTTATCTCGTTATACACCCAAAATCCCACCCAGTTTATCGCTGCCATGCTCATTGGCAAGATATTCTCCTTTGTTGTTTTTGGAGCAGCCTCGGTCACATTCCTGCAGCCATTGCTACAGGTGGACTTTCCAGGCTATCTGTCCATACTGGCAGAGACGGTTATTTTAACGGTTGCTATCCTTATTTTTGCCGAGTATCTGCCTAAAATACTGTTCAGGATAAACCCCAACGGGCTGCTGCGTTTCTTTTCTATCCCCATGGCATTTTTTTATTTCCTGTTTTATCCCTTGACCAATTTCACCAGGATCCTATCAAAAAAGGTGCTTAAGGTATTTTTAAATGAAGAATTCGATCAGGTCAATGAAAAGATTGTTTTCAGCCGTGTAGATCTTGATCATTTGATGAGCGCTTCTGACAAAACCGGCACGTCACTAAATAAGGAAGAGGTAGACAATGAAGTAAAGCTTTTTCGAAACGCACTTGACTTTTCAAAAGTGAAGCTACGCGAGATCATGGTACCACGTACTGAAATGGTGGTAATGGATATAGACTCCACCGTTGAAGAATTGCTTCATAAATTCATTGAAACAGGCTATTCCCGTATTCTTTTTTACAAAGATAATATCGATAACATTGTCGGGTACATTCATCATTCCGTTATTTTCTCGAAACCGGAATCCATTCTTTCCAATTTAAGCAAAGTGCTCTTTGTTCCCGAAACCATGTCAGCCAATAAGCTGTTGGGAAAGTTTATTCAGCAGAGACTCAGCATTGCTATTGTAGTCGATGAGTTCGGAGGAACATCCGGGATGGTCACTAGTGAAGATATCCTGGAGGAGATATTCGGTGAAATTGAAGATGAACATGATACGGTCTATCTGATTGAAAAGCAGGTCAAACCCAATGAATTTGTCATATCAGGCAGGGTTGAACTGGATGACTTGAATGAGAAATTCGATTTAGATTTCCCGGAAAACGAAGAATACGAAACACTGGCAGGATTTATACTCTATCATTATGAAAGTATTCCGAAAATTAATACTACTATTGAGATCGGTAAGTACCGCTTCAAAATACTAAAGGCAACCAATACCAAAATTGAGCTGGTACATATTCATATCTTGGACAATAACCAAAATAAAAAGTGAATTCAGAGGTTTAATATTGAAAATTATTATCTTCGTGGCTCGAAAATAAAAAAGATAATTATAATAAAATAATAACATTCAATGGCTACATTACAGAACATAAGGAATCGTGGGGGTTTAATGGTAGCGATCGTGATCGGTCTCGCCTTAGGCGCATTTATTCTCGGGGATATGCTTAATTCAGGGACTAATTTGATGAAACCCAGTCAAATGAAAATTGCGGA
>JACMKG010000290.1 GCA_014380255.1 Prolixibacteraceae bacterium
CTATCTCCTTAAGAAAAGCAATGGAAACATCACGAAATGTCACAGCGGTCAAAGCTTTTCAAGAGGTTGGAATCAATAAAGCCAAAGCCTTTGGCGAACGTTTGGGAATTAAATTAGATACGATTGAAGAGGCTTATTCCATTGGTGGATTTAAAACAGGGGTATCATCCTTTCAGATGGCAGGTGCATATGGTGCGTTTGGTAACAATGGCACCTACAATGCCCCCCACACGGTTAGTAAAGTGGAGTGGACGGATGGGAAAGTCATGGAATTAACACCTAAAAAGGTAGTTGCCATGAAAGACTATACAGCATTTATGATTACAGATATATTGCGAACCGTTATAGAAGGCGTTGATGGAACGGGCCGCTTAGCAGCCATTCCAGGTATCCAGATCGCTGGAAAAACAGGTTCCTCAAATTTTACAGAAGAAGAAAAAAAACAATATAATATTAGTGATGGAATCAAAGATTCATGGTTTGTGGGATATTCTACGGAGCTGACCACTTCAGTTTGGACTGGATATGGGACCAATGCGGATGGCTATATAGATACGAATCCTGGTTCAATAGAAGGCCAACTTGCAAAACGTTTATTTAAAGAAATAATGACCTATGCACATAAAGAGAGGGTTGCGGCGAGTTTTAAACAACCGAATTCAGTTGTTCGTATAGGAATAGAACCATCTTCAGGTCGTATCCCTAGTAATTCCGACTCCAGTAGTAAAATTATTTATGAGTATTTTGTTGCAGGAACCCAGCCAGTTAAAGAATCCAATGAATCTAAAAAAGATGATAACAAAAACCCTGGTAAAAAGCAAAACGACGACGATGATGACAAGGACGACGAGGATAAGGTGAAACCTCCTAATAACAAAAAAAAGAAATAAGGTATTAGAGAATCTGACGATAGTCATGACAGAATTAACTCAACCTCTTCCGCCAACATGGGCTTATAGTAATAGTATCCCTGTATTTCATCACACGCTGCTTGGGCTAAAAAAGCCACCTGTAATTCAGTTTCCACACCTTCAGCAATTATTTTAAGACCTAGGCTCTTGGCGAGATGGATTATTACTTCGATAATGGCTTCATCTTTGTTATTGGTAGAAATTCCTTGGACAAATTGCATGGCCATTTTGATCCGATCAATGGGCAGCTCCTTTAATCGACTGAGGGAGGAATACTCGGTACCAAAATCATCAATAGAGATCGTCACACCAATGGATTTTAGGTCATTGAGCATGTGGATAATATAGTTTGCCTCTTTAATAGCGATACTTTCAGTAATTTCCAGTTCAAGATACTCTGGTGGCAAGCCTGTCTCACGTAAGGTTGAGGAGACTATCCCAGCTAGATTTGGACTGCGGAACTGTTCCACGGACAGGTTAACCGCTATGCGTATAGGCGCAAATCCCATATCTTGCCAGGATTTATTCTGACGGCAGGCAGTCTGGAGCACCCACTGACCGATGGGGTTGATGAGACCTGTTTGTTCTGCCAGGGGAATGAAGGTAGCGGGTGATATCATGCCTAGGTGTGGATGCTTCCAGCGAATCAGAGCCTCCAGGCCAATGATTTCTTTGGTTGCAATATTAATCTGTGGCTGGTAGTACAATACGAGCTCATTTCTATCCAATGCCCTGTAGAGACTGTTAGTCATTTGCATTTTCTTCAGTATGTCTTCTTTCATGACCGGGGTGCATAAGGTATACTGATTTTTCCCGCCATCCTTTGATGCGTACATAGCCATGTCGGCATTTTTAATTAGGGTATCCGCATCCTCTCCGTCTACTGGATAAATTGCGATTCCCGTACTGGCAGTGATGTAGAATTCCTGATCGTTGACAGTCATAGGAGTGTAAAAGGCTTTCATGATGGCTTGGGCCACCTTCTGAATATCTTCGATACTGGTGAACTGAGGAATCATAATGAGAAACTCATCGCCGCCAAAACGAGACACGGTATCATATTGCCGCACAAGATGGGTGAGCTTTTTTGCCACTTGTTTGAGCAAGTCATCGCCCCCCTTGTGACCCATGGTGTCGTTGACAGCTTTAAATGAATCAAGGTCGATGAATAGCACACCAATGAGCTTTTCACTCCGTCTTGCTAAATGGATAGCTTGTTCCAGTCGATTCTTAAACAAGGTGCGGTTTGGCAAACCTGTTAAACCGTCATAATATGCCATGTAGTTGATTTCTTTTTCTGCCTCCACTTTTACAAGGGCATCTGCTAAGATATTTGCCAAGACCTTGAGCAATTCCTGATGGTTTTCTTTCCAGTTCTTGTTCTTTATAACAGCGTCAAATCCCAGGAAACCCAATACTTTGTCATTCTTAGTTACGGGGATAGAAATGAGCGACTTGATCTGTTGGGCTTGCAGCATTTTTTTTTCTGCCGCAGCCTCCAGCGGCAGCTCCTCCACTACGGGAACATGGACGACCCCATTGTTTAACATCTGATCCATCCACCAAGGGAAGAAGGCAGCAGACACCTCTTTAACAAAACCCATTTCTGATTCAATGCAATTATTGCGCCATCCATGAGTGTAAGTAGCAGTCTTTAGATCTTTAGAAAAGTGAAAGAGATAGGTACGATCCACCTGGGAGTAATCTCCGATTTGCTTAAGCATCCCATTGATTTTATCATCTAGGTTGGATGCGGTGACGGTCACAAAGTTAGCAGATATTTGTGAAATTATACGCTGAAGCTTTATTTGATCTTCATTTTCAGCCAACCTCATAAGGTATATTCGATTTATATAGATGGCCATCAAAAGTGTAACACTAAAGATCACAATCCGAATAAAGTGATCGATTGCTTCAACCTCTACTGTCACTAAGGGGGCTTTAATCCATACTAATATTTGTGTAAGCAAGATGATAATGCCTAGAATAATA
>JACMKG010000039.1 GCA_014380255.1 Prolixibacteraceae bacterium
ACCACCTGGTAGTTTCGTTCACTTACCAGAAATACTGGGATGAACAGATGACCCAGCGGCTGGTAGAGCCTTATGCCCTGAAAGAGTTCAGAAACCGTTGGTATATGCTGGGCATCGATCAAAGAGACCGGCAGGTGAAAAGCTTTGCCTTCGACCGCATCTCTGAGCTGGAAATTACCAACCTGCGTTTTCAGCCCTCGGCCGACCTGGATGTGAATGAATACTATAAAAACTGCTTTGGCATTATTAGTCCCACTGATCATGAACTGGCCGAGGTGATCCTGAGCTTCGACCCCATACAGGGAAAATATATCCAGTCGCTGCCCCTGCATGAAACGCAGCAGGTACTGGTAGACAATGATCAGGAGGTGCGCATTAAGCTCACGGTCTATCTCACCCTTGATTTTATCATGGAGATTCGTTCGCACGGCGAAAATGTAATGGTCATACAACCACAAAGCCTGATTGATGAATTGAAGCAATCGTATAAAAAAGCATTGACATACTATACCTATGAAAACAATTGAAGAGGTTGTAACGGCATTCAACCAACAGCTATCAGCCGAAATGCCAGACTATGAGTTGTTGGAACAATCAGTGAGCCAGCTTACCGAACTTTGTGAATCGATACCAGAAAGCGATGATTCCCTGGCAGAGGAGGATGGGCAGGCGGTTCATGGGGGAGTTGTGTTGATGGATTTTAAAGAGCACAGTGAAGAAAAGCAGGAAGAGGCCCGGTTGCTGAAAATTGAAAATATAAAGCAGCAAAACTTCGAACAGGCAGCCAACATGCGTGATGTGGAAAAGGAGTGCAACACCTACCTGGAGTTCAAAAAGTATTACGGCCTTGAAAAGTCAGCCTTTGTTCTGTTGCATGGATTTTTGATCTATACCTATTTTGGTGATGCAACGAATGATGAGCCGGTACGTGAATTTTTGGAGAAGAAAGATTACCTGATGAACATGAAAGTGAGCTACGGTAAACATGTAGAAGAGCTGGTAGGGTATAGGGATTGAAAGTATTGTTGAATGGCAGATAGATGATCAGCACGTCACCCTGAACTTGTTTCAGGGTTCCCTGAATAACGTAATATCTCTTTTTAGGAGGCCCTGAAACAAGTTCAGGGTGACGAGAGAGGGAGATTAATGGGATGCTGAAACAAGTTCAGCAAGACGAGTTCTTGCCTGAATTTTGATTTAGATGCTTAGGAAAGTCTATATAAATTCTAATTGTTATTTCTGTTTGGTGTCTCTTTGTAAAGAAAATACTCCTCTGGTGATACTTCATTGGAATTATTTTTTGTTTTCAAGATGATGCCTTACCGAAGAATAAACATCATTCGCAAAATCATAAAATAATTGTGCCTGTTTTTGGGTAGGCTTACCTTCAGGTAGTAATCCAAACTCGCCAGGATAGCGGGATTCGATATATAAACTGTCAAGGGCAATAATAAGAGTTTCATCAGGGGATGAATCCAGATAAGCAGAGCATAAATCGAACAGTTTACTCAAAGAATGTATTTTGGGAACTCTATCTCCTTTTTCTTCAATAAGCGCTTTTAAGGATTTCTCGATAGTTTGTTGGCAGTGGAATGCAACTTGGCCCGTCAGCCTTTCATTTGGAAGAAGGTATTCAGCGCTTTCCATATCTAAACTGGCCGCTTCGAGCCAATCTTTAGTGATTTGCTTCATAATCACTTAAATTAAAACGATCCCTTTTTCCATAATTTCTTTCGAAAATGAACTCCCTGATTGTATAAATTTCTGATGTACAGGGAGGGTATGAACCAAGATATCGGAAGCATACTTTTTTCGAAGGTTACTTAAAGCTGTATAAACCTTTAGTTTAATCTGCAGGTTCTCTTCAAATGATTCCGGAATAAAATTCTCTTTAGTAACTACATAAAGATCAATATCACTATCCTGGTCGGGTGTGCCATAAGCATAACTTCCAAACAGTATTACTTTGACCGGATCAATAGCCCGTAAATTTTCAATAATTTCGTATTTAATCGATTCGATCATCATAACTCATCTTTTATTTGGACTGAAAACTAGTAATTTTATTTGAGATAAATAACATAGAACGTCATAGCAATTTGATGAACTATTATACGTTGACTGTTTGCTTAAGATGCTGTTTCCCGATAAATTAAATGCACTTATAATAAAATAAAGGGAATCCCATTTTTATTTATTCTTCAAAGATTCAGGAAAATGGATATAGGAACTCCCTCTATTTTATTTTATGTTGCTGATTATTTCTTCTTTCCATTCTTTATCTCCAGCACTACCAGTACCGGCAGATGGTCGGATGGGAAGCGCTGATCTTTGTTGTCGGTAAGCACGGCATAGCGTTTCACTTCCAGCTTATCGTTCACGAAAATATAGTCGATACGGTCTTTCATCGGGGCATCAAACTTAAAGGCATTGAACGTGCCTACCGGGCCGTAAGGTGGTTTTTTAGTAACAGCGCGTGAATCACTCAGTTCAGAAGTGATAACAGCAATGGGCTCCGTTTCAGGGGTCAGGTTGAAGTCGCCCATCAATACAACGGGTAGTTTCTCTGTATTTAATTCCTTGATCTTCTGAAGGATCAGTTTGGCTGATTCGGTGCGTGCCTTTGTTCCCATGTGATCAAAATGGGTATTGAAGACTATGAACTTATCGCCGCTTTTAATCTCTTTCAGCACCATCCAGGTGCATACACGGTTGCAGGCGGCATCCCATCCAAGGCCTGGCTTCTCAGGCGTTTCAGAGAGCCAGAACCCGCCATTCTTAAGGGCTTTGAACTTCTCGAAATCGTAAAAGATAGGGGAGAATTCGCCTGCTTTCTTGCCATCATCACGGCCAACACCTACCCATTTCATCTTTGGAAGCAGGCCTTGCAGGTCTTCTATCTGCCCGATAAAGGCTTCCTGCAAACCGAAGATCTCGGCCTGGTGAAAGTCAAGTAAAGCACCTACCTGTGCGCTACGGTTAGGCCAGGCATTGATGCCATCCGCTGCGGTATTCATGCGGATGTTGTAAGTTACTATACGAAGGTTTTGAGCCATGGCCAAATTACATGCCAGCATTAAAACAATAAAGGTAATACGTTTCATTCGTTACAAAAATTAAAAGTTTGATACTCACAGGGCTTTTTATCTGTTTTCAGGACTGTAACCCGTTGTTCAGTATTTTTATTCAAAACAAAAGAATAGCAGAAATCGATTATTTCAGTGAAGTTTTGATGCATCGGATCTCCGGCTATCTCGTGTGCCGCGTTGCAGTAGGTATATAACCAGTAAGGCGTTCCGGTTTGTTTAAGTTTCTGTGCAATGGTATACGCCCCGTGCAGTACCAGGTAACCTGGCTGGCTTTCCTTGCAGTAATGGTGCGACGCCGAAGCATAGGGTACCAGGTTATCGCATGTGCCATGAAACAGCAGGCTGGGGATAGCCGATTCCTTGAAGATGCGTGAGGTGTCAGGGATGGCCCCTGCCATCGAGATTACCCCTGCGTAGGATACCGGGCCGCTGTCGAGGCCATAACAGCAGGGGGGCTGGTAGGCGGCATTGAGCACCCCTTCAGCGCCTGCACTGCTACCCGAGAGAATGATCTTCTGGGGGTCGATACCTATCTTGTCGCGGTTCTTGATCAGGAAGAAAGTGGCATCCTGAATGTCTTCCACTGCCTCGTGAAAGGTGTTG
>JACMKG010000040.1 GCA_014380255.1 Prolixibacteraceae bacterium
AAATTGCCGTTCAATGGTCTTCTGGTAAAAACTGTTCTTTTTTTTCCATTTATCCCGCTTGGGGGCCACACATTCAATGTGATTAAGGATTAGCTGTTGTCCTTTTTCCATCGTTTACGGCAAGGTTGATTTAATGGTTTTAAAGTTACATAAAGAAAACTCGTAAAGTGCTATCTCATAAAATTATTCTTCCATATTGGTATCCGAAATTAAATAATTGGGCCTTCTTTTGTTTTCGATGAAAAGCTTTCCAAGGTATTCTCCAATGATGCCAAGCATCAAAAGGTTGATTCCTCCCACAAACAAGACGCTTATGATCACGGAAGCCCATCCTGTGACAGCCTTGGTGGTAAAGAAATGGATATAGATCGCGAAAAGGCCATACAAAAAAGCTATGATGGCAATAAAGGTACCCAGGTAAATGGAGATCTTCAATGGTTTTACGCTGAAGGCTGTTACCCCTGCAGAGGCAAACTTCAGCATCTTTTTAAAGGTATACTTGGAGGTTCCTGCAAAACGCTCGTTGGCCGTAAAGGGAACGACCGTTTGGTTAAAGCCCATCCATGGAATCATGCCCCTGAAGAAGAGGAAGTTTTCATGGAACAGCTTGAGTTGCTTTAATACTTTCTGGTCGATCAGGCGAAAGTCAGCCATCCCGTTTTCGATATGTATATCCGAGAGTTTGTTCATCAACTTATAAAACAATCCGGAGGAGGCTCTCTTGGCAAAAGAGATGCTGTGGTGATCATGCCTTAGGGTATTTACGATCTCAAAGCCTTCTTCCCATTTGCTGATTAGGATGGGAATTACTTCCGGCGGATGCTGCAAATCGGCATCCAGGCTGATGGCACAATGGCCTGAGGCAAAGTCATATCCTGCCTTCAGGGCATTCTGGTGTCCGAAATTGCGGGAAAAGGAGATGTATTTGATGCGTGGGTTTTCCTGAGCCAGTTCAGTAATAACCTGATAGGTTTGATCGCTGCTTCCATCATTGATGTAGATGATCTCATAATCATATTTTTCAGGAAGTGCAACTATTAAAGCCTTGTTAAAAGTCTTCAACCCTTCTTCTTCATTGAAACAAGGAACGATTACTGATATTTTCTTTCCTGATTGCATCAATTATATTTTTAAATTTGTAAATATACTTTTTGTAAAGTAATCCTGCAACGATATGAAAGATTTCAAAAAGGGTATTTTACTGACCCTGGTGCTAAGCTTTAGTATGGTATACCTGTTCTTCGGTCCATTGATGAAAGACCCCAATCATGTTTATTTCTCACCCCATGGTGATGGTCTGAAATCCTATGCAGCCGCCATCTATCTAGTTTACCACGATAGCACCTTGTTCCGTACTAATATACAAAATTATCCCTATGGTGAAATGGCTTTTTTTGCCGATTGTCAGCCCATGATTTCCATTCCCATAAAAATGATGAGTAATGTGGGTCTTGATGTGCGTCCCTACCTGATCGGGATAACTAACCTGGGGATGCTCTTATCGATTGTCGTTGCAGCTATTTTTCTGTATCTTCTTTTTGCTGAATTCAACGTGGCCTGGTGGTTTGCAGCCATTGCCTCGGTGGGTATCTCCATGCTTTCTCCCCAGATAGGTCGTTTGGGCGGGCATTTCTCTCTGGCCCACCTGATGTGGCTTCCCATGCTCATGTGGCTGTTGCTGAAGTTTGATCGTCATAAATCGTTGGTGTTTTCTGTCCTGATCGGGCTGATTACCTTCCTGGCAGCGGGCATGCACATGTATTTCTTTGCCCTGTTCGGCTTCCTGTTTCTCTTCTACTGGATTTATGTGCTGGCATCGGGCCAGATGAAGGTGAAAGATTACCGATGGGTACTGCACCTGTTTGTTCAGCTAATCATCCCCCTGATCCTGGTTCAGATACTTACCGGATTTAATGATACCGTTACCGATCGTACGTCCCATCCATGGGGCTTAATGACATACAGGGCGCACTTTGCTACCGTTTTTCTTCCTTTGGGAAGACCGTATGCAGCAATCCTTCAGGCAATAGGCCTGAAACAGGATTATGAATGGGAAGCCTTTGCTTTTATTGGATTTGTTGCCTTGATAGGGTTTATAGCCGGTGTTTACCAAATGATCGTTAGAATAACCAAAAAACAGCCTTGGTGGAAAGTGTCAGATAACAATATTCTTACGGCCTTTTTCTGGGCTTCGATTGCTTCCTTGTTACTGTCTTTCAGCATTCCTTTCAACATGGGGCTTGCTTTTATACTCGATTACCTGGGGCCTATCAAGCAGTTGCGAGCCCTGGCAAGGTTCTCCTGGTTATTTTTCTATGTAATCAATGTGCTGGTTTTTATGGGAATCTATCGGTTGATGAAACGTGGCCCTTTTCTGAAAGTGATTGCCGTAGCTTCACTTGCCTTTCTGCTGTATGATGGCTACCTCAACATAAGGGTTTATGCTCCTAAGCTCAATAACAGGATCCCGGAACTGGAAGATACTGCCAATACGATCCCGGGAAATGCATGGGTGGCATTGATTAATCCTGCTGATTACCAAGCCATATTGCCTTTGCCTTATTTTCACATAGGATCAGAAAATGTATGGCTGGAACCAAAATGTGAAAGCTTGCTCCAGTCGGTTATTGTCTCCATTAAAAGCGGGTTGCCGTCTATGGGTGTGACCCTGAGCCGTACGTCCATTTCCCAGAGTTACAAGAACCTGGAACTGATCAGCACCCCGGTTGCTCCTTACAGGGTTAAAAGTGATCTTCCCAATCAAAAACCACTGCTGGTCATGGTGGATAACTGCAACAATCTGACGACAGCTGAAAGAAACATGGTGAAGCATTCCTCTCCCGTGTGGCAAGGCCCTAAATTCGCGTTTTACAGCCTTCCTGTAGCCATGCTTGATACGATAGCCCTTAAAGGCCAAAAGGCCTTTGAACGCGAAATGAGGCCCATTTATGAAGGCACCGCGGATAGCATGCAGGTTTTTTTCTACAATGGATTTGAAACGGCTAAAACAGACCAGGCCTTTGCCGGAGAAGGGGCCTTTACCGCTCCAATAGTAAACTGGAGTCATCCGGTGGAAAAGAAAATTACCAACGGCCTGCCCGGAGATTCCTGCGAACTGACCTTCTGGATCAAAGACTACGAGACTGATTTACTGGCACGTTCTGTCTTTGAATTCGTGCAAAAAGACGGGAATGAAGTAAAGGAATATAAATATGATCAAATTCAACGGTATTTTGTATCTTTCAATAACGATTGGATGCGAATCCGAATCCCATTTGTATTGAAATCAGCCAATGACCTGGTACTGCTGGCTATCAGGAATGAGGAGATGAAGGATTTTCAATTGGTGTTGGATGATCTGATTATTCAGAAAAAGCCTTAATCGTATAGACTCTTTTTCAATATTGATTGAACTGAATGCTGAAATAAAATTCCCAGAAGTGAATTATGTTTTGTATCTTGCAGTACCTAATTTTTATCAATATTAAATCATCCATGAAAAAATGAGTAAAGAAAATTTTTATAATTCAATTGCAGATGACTTTGATTCTATAATGAATATGTACGACACGAATCGTCGAATAGAGGTCATTTTTGATGATTTTTTAGGTACTGAAAACCTGAAAGGTAAACTGCTTCTTGACGCAGGTTGTGGAACTGGATTATTTACGAAAAGAGCAATAGAACGAGATGCTAATGTGACATCTATTGATATAGCTCCAAAATTGGTTGAACTTACCAAGAAAAAAAATCCAGCTACCAATGCTATTGAAGCATCGATATTGAAATTGCCGTTTGAAGATAATACTTTTGATTATGTAGTATCATCTGATGTAATTGAACATACTCCAAATCCTTACGATGGTGCAAAAGAATTAATTAGAGTATTAAAACCAGGAGGAAAAATATGTATTACTGTACCAAACAGATCGTTTTGGTATTTTTCAGTTATAATTGCTAATTCATTAAAAATCAGAGATTATAAGGGTTTTGAAAATTGGGTTCATTTCAAAGAATTTAAAAAGTTCTTAGGCCAAAACAATATTCAGATTGAAACATACAAAGGCATTCATCTTTTCCCATTTGTGTTTTCCTTTCTAAATCCTTTACTGTATAAGTTAGATCGAATTACAGACAAAAAACTTGGAATTATCATGGTAAATATCGCAGCTTACGGAACTAAAAAATAATATTTACAACCCCGTTAAGCGATAT
This sequence comes from Prolixibacteraceae bacterium, assembly GCA_014380255.1. The sequence goes on from JACMKG010000040.1 coordinate 4,216, forward strand.
TTTGCCTGGTAATGATTGAATATTAAGTCATATACTCCATATAACAGGCTTTTATGGAGAACGATGGTTTTTTGATGAATAATACCAGAAAGTTCAATTTCAAATAATGTCCACTACCCAACAGGGAGGCTGCTCAGGAATATTTGAAAACAATCAGCAAGGGGTAATAGAAAGCTTTAGCTACTGGCAGCTAGCCACTAACAGTCCGTAGCCCATCACGACAGTTTTGCTCTTAATCGTGACAACGTATTATTTCAGGTTTATTCTTTATAGATCTTAATGACTTGCACATCATCAAAATAAGCTTCCTGGGTGCCTGTGTACCAAAAGCTTATGTTGCATTTGGTGACATCATCCGACTGAGGCATCCAGAAGTTCAATACAAGTCTTCTCCATCCCGAAGGCTCTATGGAGTCACTTTCATTGCTATAGAAATCCAATCCTTTGCCACAACTGGCAATGATATTGGCCCGTCGGTCTTCAGGTGAATAACACCAGACGCTAACCTGCACTTTCATCAGCCTTTTATAATCGTTCAGTTTAATAACCCTGCTGAATTCGTAGCCAGCGGTAAGCTTCGTGCTGTATTTCCCACTGTGTGACTTTTCCTCTGTAAGAGAAGCCAGGGTATCAGCCACTTCTCCATTGGTTAATAGCACATGATTCTTGATCGTATCTATACTTTCATAGTCGCAGAATAAGGTGTCCTTACTCATTACTTCCATAAAATTGTTCTCTTTCACCTCGCTCTTGTCAGTCCTCTTTTTAAATAGAAATACGGGGAATTCATGGCCTATTATTTCCCACTCAGGATCTGTAAAATAGTGATTTCGTCTGGCATCATTCTCATTGTGAGAGACCATAAAATAGTTATCGTAGACCGAGAAGACAATGTATTCAGCATCATTAACTGTTGGGAATACTGAAACGAATGGTCTTTGCGCCAGGTGGGAGAAGAACCGGTCGGATGCGCTAACCGGGGCATCGGCTGGAATAAGCCTTAACAGCTTATGCACTTTACCCACCTTGAAGGGAGGTTTAAGAAAGCTTTTGTCGTAGAATTTTTCCTTGGAAGGAATCATTAGCCCTCCCAGGCGGCAATTATTAACGTCCAGTTTATAGATTGTCATTCCTATTGTAGCAATACAGACAGTGACTATTAATCCATTCTGGAGCATTTTTGATTTTATAGTCGATAGAACCAGGAAGACCGATAGGGGTAATAAAGTCACCGTTTCAGCCGAATAGTAGGTTAAAATTCCCCATCGGTAAAAGCTGTCGTTTAGTACTTTTTG
>JACMKG010000041.1 GCA_014380255.1 Prolixibacteraceae bacterium
ACCTAAGCCTATACCGACTCCAAGAAGACTTAAAAGCATAAGGGTTATAAGCATAATGAGGGTCCCTGCGAAAATGGCAGGCCATGAAACCCTGCCGACAGGTGCTTCAGGAGTGCCCTTGTAGTAAACTGTTCCTTTTGATGTTTCCATAGTGATACTTTTTTGTTTATAAAAAAGATTATATCACATTGGTAACGTAAATTAGTTTATTAAGCTCCGTTATTACTCATTTATTGAGTGTTAGATGATAAATATTAATATGAGGAGAATTGGCAAAAGGTATCTTTACATCCTCACTGGTTTTTGACATCCTTACTTTTTCAGCTCGTATTTAAGAACCACTATCCCGCAATCGAATGATGTAGCCTGTACCAGCATCAATTCCTGCATGCTGTCAAGCTCCTGGAAGATTGTCATGCCTTTACCTATTGCTACCGGATTGATAAATAAGTGAAATTCATCAATGAGTCTATGTTTAATGAGAGCTGAAACAAAAGTTGCACCTCCATAGGCGATCATGTCTTTGCCTCCTATTTTCTTAAGCTGTTTTATTTCTTCTACCAGATCGCCTTTTGCTAAAACAGTATGATCCCAAATCGATTTGGTTAACGTTTTAGTAAAAACGATTTTGCTGGTATCTGTAAATTTCTTGCCTGCCAAATATTCCGGATCAAAAGCATTCGAAGCCACCTTCTGCCAGTAAGGAATAAAACCTTCAGCAAGTTTTCGCCCAAGCACGATGCAGTCAACAGGCTCGGTTATTACTTTTACATATTCCTTGAGTTCATCGTCCCAATTGAAAATCATCCAGTCCATTTCGCCATTAGGACCAGCAATGTAACCGTCGACACTCATTTGTACCTGAAGTTTTAATTTTCTCATAGTTGAGCATTTAAAAACTCTTGTACGCTTATTACTGGCTCTAAGTTTACCGTGAACTTTGTTTTTCTATATCCTATGAAAAAGGTATAAAAACGTTGTTTTAGTTATCAGTTTTATGAAGTTCGGTCACCTAAAACAGATTTAAATTTAACTTTCCACTGAAAACCTGCCAATTGAAATTAGTTTTCCTTAATTTTATAATAATTTAAAAAAGCCATCCTTATGAAAACAAAAACATTGGGTTTTATAGGCGGCGGAAGAATAACCCGAATTATTCTTCAGGCCTTTGTCAATAAGAAAGCCATTTTTGGCTCCATCTCTGTTTTCGATACCAACGCGGAAACGCTTCGGTCATTGAAACAAAAGTTCCCTTTCATCGAGATCCTTAATTCGGTATCAGAGGCTGCGCGCAAAGACATCGTTTTCATAGCCCTGCATCCACCGGTTATCATGGATACCCTTCAGACTATCGCAAAGGATGTCAACGAAAAAACGGTCCTTATTTCTCTGGCCCCTAAAATTACCATCTCCAAAATAGCTTCCGTGTTAATCTCTGTTCACTACATCGCAAGGTTAATCCCCAATGCCACTTCTATTATTAACCATGGCTATAATCCCGTCAGCTTTGGCCCCGGTGTCCCGGACATAGAAAAGGCATACATCATGGAGATGCTTAACCTGTTGGGAGAAACATTTGAAACGGATGAAGAAAAGCTGGAGGCCTATGCCATGCTGTCAGCCATGCTGCCTACCTATTTCTGGTTCCAGTGGAAGGAACTTGAAACCCTTGGCATCGAATTCGGGCTAACGGAAGCTGAATGCAGGGAAAGTATTTTTGAGACGGTCAATGCAGCCCTGAATACGATGTATCATTCAGGGTTGACTGCCGAAGAAGTGATGGACCTGATACCGGTGAAACCGATCGGTGAGAGTGAACCGCAGATAAAGGGCATTTACGATGAAAAGCTCAGGACCCTGTTTGGAAAGATTAAACCGGAAAGGCTGATATTATGTGATTCCATCAATTGAAGGGATGGAATCTGCTGGCTACTTGCGGCTAGCTGCTGGTTTCTAGCTTCTAGCAAAACCATGCAGCTATCATCTTCTATCGCCTTTAATCGAAGCATTTCTTGCTGGAAGCCAGCTGCCAGCCACTAGCTTCTAGCTACTGGCAAAACCATCTTGTTATCATCATTCACTGCTGCTGATCGAAGGATGATTTTGCCAGTAGCCAATAGCCAGAAGCCAGCAACTAAAATGCTTTATTTAACCTTGTAAGCCATCAATGCATTCCCATGCCTGATGTATAAAACGCCGTTTGCAATCACCGGGTGCGCGAAATGTTCCTTGGTGCCTTTGGTAACCTTGAATTTACTCACCACCTTTGGTTTGTTGCTTACAAGGCTGATAAGGCTAACATTCCCATTGTCGTTGTAACAATACAGATGCTCATCAGCATAAATGAGGCCTCCAAAGAGGTTGCTTAGTGAATCAACCACTGCCCCGTTGCCTGTATCCAGTCCTTTTAACTTGTGGTCGGCTGAAGTGACATACAGCTTGTCATTAAGCTTTACAAATCCTCCCATCTTGTTCTTTACCTTCTCGTTATGCCATACATTCTTAACAGAAGAGCCATCAGGCGAGAGGGCCAGCTTGTAAGTGCCGCTGCCTTTCTCGACCCCTGACACCCCGTAAATGAACCCATCAGCATACACTGGCGTGTTGCAATATTCTCCTTCACGCTTTACCGAATCTTCCTTGTAAGCCCATAACAGTTCGCCATTGGCGGCATTCAATCCAAAAAGGTAATCATGGGAAACGTTTACCAATATATTTTTTGAAGGAAGTTTTACCAGTATTGGCGAGCAGTAGGATACCGCATCACCCTTGGCTTTGGAATTCCAGATCACTTTACCGGTCATTTTATCCAATGCCACTATATTTGATTCATCGCCCCCGGGAAAGCAATAAACATTCTTTTCATCCACCAACATTGACTCAGAATAGCCGAAATAACCCATTTTCCCTTTCAGGTCACTTACCACATCCACTGCCCACTTTTCCTTGCCTGTAGCAGCCTCCAAACAAGCTATACGCCCCAAGCCCGAACAGGCATAGACCAACCCGTCGACCACCGTAGGCTGGGAACGTGAACCGGGAAAGCTGGCCGCATAATCCTTGCCCATGAACTCAGGCCCGTTGGCTGATTTCCAAACCAGGTTACCTTTCAAATCAAGGGCAAATACGTAGCTGATTCCTTCGCTTTCTCCGTTGATATACAGGCGATCGCCGATTACCGAGGGTGAACCATAGCCGTTGCCAAGCATTTCGGTCTGCCATAGCAATTGAGGGCCACCTTCAGGCCATGTTTTCAAAAGACCTTTCTCCGAATAGATGCCATCGCGATTAGCCCCTCTCCATTGAACTGCCGTCTGGCTTTGCACTGCCGAAACAACTGATAATAAACAACAAAGGACAGATAGAATTTTCAAGTTTTTCATTCGTTTTTGATTAGTGGGTTTTGTGATTACCGAATCCAATGCCTTCGTTTACAAAAACCGGCACACAGGATTCGGAATACAATAATACCCACAAAAGCGCATAATCCGGCCAGCTGAAAATAAATATTATCATACCCTCCATCCGGATATACCTATGTTCAAAATAAACATCTTCATGTGAAATATTCTGGGTGTTTGATAAACTTAAAGCAACTGATTATTGTTTTGCATAGCAGATATTTATTTATTATTCACACACTTAAACAGGCTATTATGAAAACACAAAGTTTATTTTTCACATTGTTTATCCTGTTTGTTTTTACAACAGGCGTTGCCCTTGCCCAGAGTTCCGAAGATTATAAGCAACAAATAGAAAAACGCAACAAGCAAATGGTAGAATACATGCTGAGTGGCGATATTGAAAAATCCTTAAGTCTTTATGCTGAAGATGCCATATCCTTGCCCAGCTATGAGCCTATGCACCAAGGCATTGCTGAGATCCGGAAAGCCAATGAACAGATGGCTGCCTCAGGGTGGAAATTTGAATCCTTTGAACCTAAGATTGTAAAAGTGATTCCTATGGGCGATCTGGTAACTGAAATAGGAACTTACAATGTCAGCATGCTTATGGAAGGCAACAAACCAATGACAGATAAAGGCAAATACGTTACCATTTGGGAAAAACAGGATGACGGAACATTGAAAATAAAGGTAGAAACCTGGAATTCGGATCAAGATCCTTCCTCGATGCTTAAACAAATGGAACAACAGGCAGATATTGACGATGAAACTGACAATTGAGAGCAGCTAGTAACTGGCCCCGAGTATTCGCATAGGCGTTAACTTCGTTTTATAAATGAAGATAATTAATTTATTACAGATGGCTCTTTTATCTTCATGGACTGTATTCGAGGGGGTCCCGAAACCCCGCCTGCCGCGGGCAGGAAGTTCAGGACCCCCTCGAATACCTTTTCTTTTTCTTAAGTATGCCAATAATAACCAAACAATTACAAAAACAAAACAGAGGAAGTTAACGCCAATGCGAGTATTCGGGGCAAGATTGCTACGCTTTAGATCTGTGCAACTCTTGCCGGCGGCTGACATCAGGCCGCCTTTTTTTATTCAAATTCCCCCTTTAAGTTACCAGTTTCTTAGATCTGGCAACTTGTGTAAATTATTCTTGATAAAGGAAAAATTCAAACATCCGGCAACAGAGCACAATCCTTATAAACATTTTCATCTCTGAACTCAACCTTTTGCCATGTTATCCTGTTTGTAGAAAGTGATTCAACCATTAACATATAATTCATTACTTCCTTATGCCGAAAAATAAAGAGGTAATCCAGTCACTTCTTGCTGAAGCACATATAAAGCTCAACGGGCCAGGCGATTCTGATATTCATGTCAGGAATCCTAAGTTTTATGACCGGGTTCTCCGTGACGGAGTTCTCGGTCTTGGTGAAACATATATGGATGGCTGGTGGGAGGTAAAAAAAACCGATGACTTCTTTTATCGTTTGATACAAGCCTCACTTCATGAAAAAGTAAAGAACTGGAAATTTGCTTCCCAGGTGCTTAAAGCAAAGTTGTTCAATGCCGGCCATGCTTCGAAGGCTTATGAAGTGGGCGTAAAACATTATGACATAGGCAATCACCTGTTTGAGAAGATGCTGGATAAGCGGATGGTTTATTCGTGCGGCTACTGGAAAGATGCCCGCACGCTGGATGAAGCGCAGGAGGCAAAGCTGGATCTGATTTGCCGTAAGCTTTATCTGAAACCCGGCATGAGGGTGCTGGATGTAGGCTGTGGCTGGGGAAGTTTTTGTAAGTACGCGGCTGAAAAATACGCGGTCGAAGTGGTTGGAGTAACCATCTCAAAGGAACAGGCTGAACTGGCCAAAAAGCTTTGCAAAGGACTGAAAGTGGACATCAAGCTGCAGGACTACCGAAGTTTAAATTCGGATGAACCTTTTGACAGGATTGTTTCGGTGGGGATGTTTGAGCATGTGGGATACAAGAATTACAGGATCTTTATGGAAACCAATCATCGTTTATTGAAAGAAGACGGGTTGTTTTTACTGCATACCATCGGCTCGAGCGTATCACTCTTCACGACGGACCCGTGGACCAATAAATATATCTTTCCCAATTCCATGCTTCCTTCCATTAGCCAGATTGGGACATCCATCGAGAAATTATTTGTGATGGAAGACTGGCATAATTTCAGCACCTATTACGACCAAACGCTGATGGCCTGGTTTGAGAATTTCTACCACTCGTGGGATGAACTGAAGTCGGAATATGATGAACGGTTTTACCGCATGTGGAAATACTACCTTCTCTCGAGTGCCGGCTCTTTCAGGGCGAGAAAAAATCAGGTATGGCAAATTGTTTTGTCAAAAAAAGGCGTTTTGAATGGATATCAGTCGGTAAGGTAAATAGGTTATTTCATTTCTTAACCCTTTCAGGAATAAAAATCGCTGAAAGGGTTTGCCTTGATCATCTTTTTCTTTTAATGCCCTCTAAATCCATCTGTTCACATGATTACTTTCACTGATTACTGTATATAGAATTCTTATCCTATTCCCATTTCGATTTATAGAACACATCATCCTCTCTTCATTTCTTCGGTTTTTTAAGGGACACAGGATCTGGTTTTAATTTCAATTGATGCAAATCCACACTCAATGGTCTGCCTGCAGGGAATCTTGCAAATCTGGCAAGATTCTCAATGCTGTTCTTTTCAGGATATACTAACACATTACGCTTGCCGGAACCTTCGACAATACTATTCACCAATCCTATCACCGTAACTGGGATTCCTAAGACCAAAAACGCACCACCATACTGGCTGGTATGCACGAGAGCTCCAACCACAGAAGGAATTAACAAAATACCGGCGGTAGTTATATAGTTCCCTGCCATGTTTTTATGGGTGTATAATTCCGCTTTTAGTATATACTGTGAAAATATGGGGTATACATAACTATCGCTGACCAACAGAAAAAGCGTATCAGCATCCATAAACAGGAGCTCACCGGAGACCGTTTCGGTTTGAAGTAATCCACTGTCAGCCTTATGTTCCAGAATTGTCCAACAACCATAAGGATTATTCTTTACTTCCTTTGCTTTAAAATTGTATGCAGCGGGAATAAAAGTGGTAGTTTGGCAGGCTGTCATTAACAAGCCGGTCATTAAGAGGAATACTATTTTGTTACTTCCTGACATATCGGCTCTCCCAAAAGATTTTTTCCATCAAAGGTTCTACCTTTTTATATTCCGGCGCTGCTTTTCTCATAAAGCGTCCGGGGAAATAGAATGCATAAGCTGCTTTTTTCAGATTCTCCTCTTCCAGCCATCCCTCTCTCATCCATTCAATATAATAGCCTTTGGTTTCAAGAAAATACTGATAGGTACAGTCATCGGGAATCCTATATTTCAATTCATATTGATCACCCGGCATGGTTACCAATGGCTCGGCCTGAGCGGTAAGGTGTGTAAAGGCTTTCATATCCAGGGAATCATTGTTAAGTACAAGCGCTGGCTTAATCCGAAGTGGGAATTCCTCTCCAATTATTGTTGCAAGGGCCAGGTAATCAATGCGCCACAATCCCTTAGTCAGTCTAAGCTTCAGATTTATTTGATCCTGTTTCACCGGCGGAAGCTTGACGAGGTGAACATCAGAAGCAATGGGGCCCATCTCATTGATTTCATCGATCTTCACCCATTTCTTATCTTCCTTTTGAATAAATATTTCAATACCACCCAGCTTGTCCCACAGCTTCTGAATGTGATTTTTAGCGTTGGTATTTCCGTTTTCCACTTCTGCCACCAGAGTTCCGTAATGTTTCCCTGTATACGCCATCACATTGTAGAACAGGTGAGTGGTAAGCAAGGTCTGTTTAGAGCCGATCAGCAATCCATGTTCTGCGGAAGGATCGTTGTCAAAACTGAGCAGAAACTCCTCCTTTTGGGCAAGATTTTTAGAATCTGCCGCACTGAATCGTTCCTGCCGGTCCATATCTTTCACAAGGCTAAGGCAATCTCCTTCTTCAGCCTTACAGCTTACAGGACTTCTAATTGCTGAAGTTCTGAAAAATTGTTCTTCTTCCGTCGCAAAAACAAGTTCTCCCCCGGATTTGGGAAACAAGAGTAAGTCGACGTAGCGTATCACATGGGTTTCAAGAGCTTCGTTGGTAAGCTTGATCGTTACCTCATCCTTTGGCTCATCTGCCCAGTATAACATGTCGATGTCTTTTTTTTCGAAGGATGGAGAGATGCTGGAAGAAAACCCTTCAGCCATCATGTTATATTTACCATTTTCCAAGGCATAAAAGGTAGGACATGAACCGAAACAGGCTTTAGGGTTTACGATACAGTAGGCTGTAACCATTGCCATGGGTACACCTACTACAGAAATTGCCGCCAGATGGGCATTGTGGTTTTCCAGCTTGTTGGTTTCTGCCAGAATGATATCATCCCTTACAATTGAAAACCGATCGGTCTGATTCATTTTCGCAGAAGGATCCGATTGAATGACACTTATCTTTTGTCTTTTGTAATTATAAAGTGTACCTACCCCAAAAATTGTATCGGAAGAACTGGAGATGATCCAATCATCCAGGACATATAGGGCCCCGTCTTTCAGGTGAAGCTTTAAATACTTATTATTCCTATCCGGATTTTTCAACGAATTCCAATTCGCAAACGATCTTATCAGTTTGGTTCCTGAGCATCCTTGAAGAAACATTGCAAGGACAAAAAACAAGCAGATAAAATCGACTCTTTTCATCTGTTTTTTAGTTAGTTTTTTAATTGCCAGGCAGAACGTTTAACTGATCAGGAACCTGGGTAATAATCATTACCTATCAGTCATTTGACCCTTCCTACAGGTTTTGAAAATTCAGAATCAGCATGAATAAATATAAGAAATAT
>JACMKG010000291.1 GCA_014380255.1 Prolixibacteraceae bacterium
GGCACAAACCACGTTTGGTTGTTGAAGGAAAGCCTTCAGGTTCGTAAATCCCTGGTTATTACATCCTATCAGACCTACTACCACCCGTTCGTTGGCTCCTACACATCCGGCATTCATCAGGGTTGGGAAAACACTTAACGCAGCAGCCACTGTGGCCGATTGTTTGATAAAAGTTCTGCGGTTACTGTCCATTCTATTTGTGTTTTAATTTAGTTAGTTCAAATTAGTCGCTATAAAACTACAGAAACTTTTGCCTGATTGGTCAACCGAAACATGGGATTTGCATACAAATGATTAAATAGCCGCTCTGGGTGCCCAATTCACAGGGTAAACAGCCCGAATCCTTAATGGAAATGGGTATTCTTGAATGAAGTTGATTTAGTGATCGCCAAGATTGTAAATGTTATAATACCTTTTGACTAACCCATTGATGTATCTTTTCAGATAATCCACACTCAAAAATGAGTTTGACCAGTTGTCATAGCGTTGGCACTGAACGCCTAAATAGAAAAAGTAAAGGCTCACCCCGAGCATAGGGAGAAGTCGTTTTTCCTCATCACTGATAGGGGTGACAGATTCATACCCTTTTAGAAAGCTATCCACTTTAGGTTGGTATTCTTTTTCCTCGTATCTCCCGATGTTGTGAAGCTGCAGGATATAATAGGCTACATCCATGCAAAGCCATCCATTTCCGCAGAAGTCAAAATCGAAAAGGGTAACCTGGTTCTCATCCGTGATATTTAAGTTGTCGAACCAGATGTCAAGATGAACGATTCCCTGACGGATTTCTTTGATATCAGCCGTTGAAAACTCCTGCAACAAATATTTTTGAGCTGAGTGCATGAAGTTCATTTCGTCTGTTTCGCGGGGCAAAAACCTGGATATTTTCTCCAGTGAATCCTTCAATATAATTTCCGAAGTATAGGTAACCCGGTTCAGCTTTTGGTTATGGGTCACCCTGTGCAACCGGGCCATTAATTCGCCAATCCGGCAGTGGGTTTCCAAGGAATAGCTGTGTAATTTTTCACCTTTGGCATAGGTAAATAATACCGCAAAGCGGTTGCCTTCGGGAGCATTGATTATTTGTATGTAATGATTCTCGTTATCCAAAACAGGATATGAAACCGAGACATTGTTTTGGTGCAGTAGGTTCAACACCTTGATTTCTTCTTCGATCTCTGTGAGGGTGCGCCAGTTTAAACTATACACCCGGAATACATACCGATCAGTAAGATTGCTTACCAGGTATGTATGATTAATGCCGGCCTTGATTATTTGACAGGTAGTATCTGCACTTAAAGAATATTTTTCCTGCAAAAAAAGTCCAAGATGCAAGGCCGATAAATTAGAGTTGGAAACTGGGAAATGGTTCATGGATTTGTTATGCTTTCTTTCTATTTCGCTGTTAGCTTATAAATTGTGACTATCTTTTTTAGTGTTGAATAAATAAATCAAATAGATTCTTTCTTGGGATACTTCATAGAATACAATGATCTGCTTACTTAATACCGCTTTGCGCAGCCGCGGATTATAAGTAGAAACCGGATATAGAAAGGGATTTTGTTGGATGAGATTAAGTTGTTTAGACAGCTTAATTTTGAAGTTTTCTATCTCTCGTTGAGTCCAGATATTACTTAAATAACTTAAGATAGATTCAAGGTTATTTATTGCCTCATCAGTCCAATATATCTTATAATTAGAGGCCATACTTTTGTCTTACAACATCATGGGAAGTAACTCGGCCATAATCTACATCTTTTAATCCTCGTTCAATTCCCGATTTCTGCTCATCAGTCAGATCGGTTTCCTCATCAACCTGCATAACATGGGCATCCTTGACTATTTTAAGGTAGTCAATAGTTTCTTCATCTTCAAGCTTTGTAAGCCATTCAATGAGTTCCAGTTTGATAGCTTCGTGTCCCATTTTTGTTTCAAATTTACAAAATTGTGGAATATACCCCAATGCAAGGTTTCCGCAATCTTCCTATGAAATGTAAAGAGTTATCGTTATTATTTATTAATTTTATTGACTTTTTATATGATTTGTAAAGGTAACGAACCGTTTTAACATGACAATATTAAATCATTCCGGAATTAAAAACTAACCTATGAGACCCTATATTTTAGCAGAGAATAATTGGAAGACTGTAAAAGAAGAAAACTACCAACTGGCTATCCTGCCGTGGGGCGCTACTGAAGCCCATAATTACCATCTACCCTATGCCACCGACAATGTGGAAGCAGAATCCATTGCAGCCGGGTCTGCCCGCATAGCGTGGGAAAAAGGCGGCAAGGTAATCGTACTGCCAGTCATTCCGTTTGGAGTGAATACCGGGCAGTTTGACGTAACGCTGGATATTAACCTGAACCCTTCGACCCAGTTTGCCATTTTAAATGATGTAATTGAAACCCTTAACCGGCAAGGCATTTACAAGCTGGTGATACTGAACAGCCATGGAGGAAATGATTTCAGGCAAATGCTTCGTGAACTGGGATTGAAATACCCACAGATGTTTCTTTCGGAAGTAAACTGGTACAAGGTGAAAGATGCCAACACCATTTTTGAAGATTTGGGAGAACATGCCGGGGAAGTGGAAACCTCACTGATGCTCTACCTCAAGCCTGAATGGGTGCTGCCACTTTCGGAAGCAGGTGATGGAAAGGCTAAAAGGTATAAATTCAAAGCCATGCATGAGGGTTGGGGCTGGGCCGAGCGCCGCTGGACCAAGGTAACAGCCGATACAGGTATTGGCAATCCGGCCTTGGCAACGGTTGAGAAAGGAGAAGAATTCTTTGAGTTGCTGAGCGAAAAAATAGGAACTTTTTTGTACGAAGTGGCTATAACCGATAAAGACGATATGTACGAATAGTTCCAGAATTGATACTCAGAAACCATCCAATTAAGATTGGATGGTTTCTGAGTATCAAAAGCAACAACCTTAATTTTCGGGGGATTTTTCGATTTATGGCAGGAGGTTATCGTTTAAAGGGCCAAAAATGATTGAGAGTAGAACAGCATTCCATTTGCATACATAATCAATATACAAGTAATTCGTTAACTTTATACCCAATCGAATGAATGCTTAACTAACCTTTTACATCAGTAAATGAACTATTTTATCTCTAAACGGAACGAATATCCTTCGAATAAAATATTATTGTTTCTAATTATTGGAATAGGCATATTACTTAGATTCTGGAATTATTTTGAGATTCCGCCCACGTATGATGAATTTGGGGTTGTATATACTACGCGATTTACTTCTTTCAATGAATTACTTACCAAGCGTATCATGCTCGATGGACACCCGGCAGGAATATCGGTGTTCTCCTATTATTGGATTAAACTGGTTGGCATTCATCCCTGGTTAATTAAACTTCCATTTACGATATGCGGGGTATTA
>JACMKG010000292.1 GCA_014380255.1 Prolixibacteraceae bacterium
CTCCAGCGGCCGTGAAGTTGCTGAAAGGTCAACTGTTATCCGTACCTTATATCCAGGAGAACGCGCTATTGGAGCGAAATTGGAGTATAATCCGGTGAATGTACCCATTCATTTACAGGTAGCTGTACTGAACGGACCCGATGGTCTGACAGTGGCCAACAACGCTGGCGCTAATCTTAACACCAATGAAAACAGAGACTTTGACAACTATAAGGATCTAATGGTTCGTGCCACTTATAACCTTAAGCTGGGCAACTTTGGAGGCCTTGATTTTGGAGCTCATGGTTATTATGGATCCTTGAAATCAAATGCCCTGCAAACACTGAGCAGCGATTACAGCACCCTGAAAAATGTGAGTTTCGGTGATGCAGTAAAAAGAAATTGGGCAGGTGGAGAATTTCAATTGTATGCCGACGTGCTTGGAGGATTATCTTTAAAAGGAGAATATATAGCAGGGAAAAATGCATCCATCGGTTATTCCCCTGTTGCCGCTGTAGGCACTACAGCAGCCATCCCAGGGGTAGCCAACTTCCAGAATAACTTCGCCGGCTACTACCTATACTTTATCAAGAACCTTGGCAAGAAGAACCAGCTGGCCGTCCGATATGATTCCTATGATCCCAACACCGATATCAAAGGAAAAGATGTAACGATAGCAAAATTCACTCCGGCAGATGTAACAACCTTAAAAGGCCGTACAAGTGGCAAAAGCGACTTAGCAACCACAACCTGGGCACTGGCTTTACACCACTATTTTGATGACAACCTTCGAATTACCTTAAACTATGACATTGTCCAAAACGAAAAAGTAGGAGCTGAAGGCTTGTTGACCGAGGATTATACCAAAGCTGATGGAACAAAAGTAGCCAAAGGCATTGATTACGGCAAGGCGATAAACAATAACCTGCTAACACTAAGAATTCAGGCTAAGTTCTAAAAAGAGTTTCAAGTTCTAAGTTCCAAATTCCAAGTGTGCTCTATAGGACTGAAGGATTGAAATAGTAAATTGTCTAATTGTAAATAATAAAAATATATCATGAAAAAATTCACACTCATTGCCTTAATTATGGCATTTGCAGGATTCGCTTTTTCTCCTGCACCCGAACGCATCACCGTTAAAGGATCAGACACGATGGTAATCCTGGCACAAAAATGGGCCGAAGTATACATGAAAACCAATACCGGCACCGCCATTCAGGTAACCGGAGGAGGTTCAGGCACCGGGATCTCAGCCTTAATCAACGGGGCTACCGATGTTGCCAATGCAAGTCGGAAGATGAAACGCACGGAGATGGACAAACTGAAATCCAGGTACAACACCCTGGGAGTTGAAATAGCTTGTGCAAAAGATGGGATCACCGTTTATCTGCATCCATCCAACAAGGTAAAGGAATTAACGGTTGATCAGTTGGGAAAGATCTACAGAGGAGAAATCAAGAACTGGAAAGAAGTAGGTGGTGATGATAAGGAAATAAAGTTATACGGCCGTGAGAACAGTTCGGGCACTTATGTGTTCTTTCAGGAAAATGTAGTAAAGGGCGATTATGCTTCCAACACTCAGACTTTGCCTGGAACGGCTGCTGTTGTTAATGCCGTAAAAAAAGACGCCAATGGCATCGGATACGGTGGTGCTGCTTATGCTGAAGGTATTGTCATCTGCAAAGTAAAAAAAGATGCTGCCAGCCCAGCTTATGAAGCCAATGCGGAAACCATTGCAAAAAATCAATATCCCATTTCAAGGTATTTATACATGTACTTGAAGAGCAAACCTACAGGATCCTTGAAAAAATACATCGACTGGATATTAAGTCCAGAAGGACAGAAACTGGTAGTTGAAGCAGGTTATTTCCCTGTAAAATAACAACATGATAGGCAATAACGTACAGCATATAGATTAAATTTAAAGCGAATTACTCTCTGTTTTGAGAGTGATTCGCTTCCTTCATGAATAGCTTACAGGGATAAGTAAATTGAGATATGACTAAAAAAACCAATAAGAAAAACAAGGCCGCTCTCTCGGAATCAAATCTGATTGATATTACCAGAAAGAAATTCAGGTGGAGTGATTTTATTGCTGAAAAGGTGATCAAGGGGGTCGCCTTTCTCTCCATCACCATCATTGTTTTGATATTCGTATTCGTGTTCCGCGAATCACTGCCCATCTTTGCTGCAGAAAAGGCATCTTCACATATCGTAGATTCCGTCAGTGCTGCTGAAGTGCAGGAAACCTATGGCGAAGTGACTGATCAGCCCTTGATGGAGGAAGTGCAGGAA
>JACMKG010000293.1 GCA_014380255.1 Prolixibacteraceae bacterium
CTTTTGGGAACTCGAACTGAGCTCCTCACAGGATTCAGCCATGGATGAGGTACTGAAAATGCAAAAGTCAGAGGCCAACAACTCGTTTGCCAAGTATATCCGAAACAATTATCAGAGCTGGTTCAGTGGCAAATCAAGCGACCGGCCTTTGCTTTCTGTGGATGTCTTCAAGAATAAGATTATTCCTTTGGTAGATGATGGGAATAAGGTGTTTGTTTTGGTGATAGATAATCTGCGATACGACCAGTACCGTGTTCTATCAACCATTCTGACCAATTATTACCACGTTGAGGAAGAAGATCTTTATTGCAGCATTCTTCCCACAGCCACCATGTATGCCCGCAATGCCATGTTCTCGGGTCTGATGCCATCGGAAATTGAAAGACTCTATCCCGATTTATGGGATGATGACGACAACGAAGGCTATAAAAACCGCCACGAGCATGAGCTTTTGCAGAAACAACTTGCCCGGCGGGGAAAAAATTACAAGCTCTTTTTTGAGAAGATTACCAATGTAAAAGGTGATAAAAAGATGACCGATTACCTGGGAAATATCCTGCAAAGCGACTTATCAGTGATGGTCGTCAATTTTGTGGATATGATTTCACACGCCCGCACAGAGATGGACATGATTAAAGAACTTGCCAGCGACGAATCGGCTTACCGCTCGCTTACCCTCAGTTGGTTTAATCATTCCTCCCTGCATGATTTAGTGAGGCTATTGGCCGAAAACAAGGTGAAGTTGGTACTTACTACCGACCATGGCAGTATAAGGGTTGAAAACGCTTTAAAAGTGATTGGTGACCGTGAAACAAATACCAACCTTAGGTACAAGTTAGGGCGCAACCTGAACTATAAATCCAAGATGATTTATGATATAAAAACGCCTGCTTCGATTTATCTGCCATCCCGGAATGTGAGCACATCCTATATCTTTGCCACCAATACTGACTTTTTTGCGTACCCGAACAACTACAATTATTTCGCGCAGTTCTTCCGAAATACATTTCAGCATGGAGGCATCTCCCTGGAAGAAATGATTATTCCAATAGTAACAATGACTCCAAAGGGTTAACGGAAGGTTTTAGGCCTGCTCCGTAATTTTGTCATCCCTGATTCGCTGGTACTGTTTATTGGCAAATACAAATTCCTGAAGCTTTTGGTTATCGGTATGCAGGATCTCTTTTCGGTTGCCTTCCCAACACATCTCCCCTTCAGAAATGAAAAGGATATTGTCGCCTATTTCCATCACCGAATTCATATCGTGTGTGTTGATGATGGTGGTAATCTGCAGGTCAACGGTAATTTGATGAACCAGTTCGTCTATCAGTATTGAAGTCTCAGGATCCAGTCCAGAATTCGGCTCATCGCAAAACAAGTATTTTGGATTCAACACAATGGCCCGAGCAATGGCCACGCGTTTCTGCATTCCACCCGAGATCTCTGAGGGAGACAATTTGTGGGCCCCTGATATGTTTACCCGGTCCAGGCAAAAATCAACCTGCTTTTGCTTTTCCACCGTCGAAAGGGTTGAAAACATATCCAAGGGGAACCTTACATTTTCTTCTACAGTCAACGAGTCAAACAAGGCTCCTCCCTGGAAAACCATGCCCATTTCCTGTCTTAACTTCTTTCGGGCACTTAGGCTCATCGACGTAAAATCCCGGTCATTGTAATAAATATGCCCTTTATCCACTTCCAGCAGGCCCACGATTGATTTAAGCAACACCGTTTTGCCGGATCCGCTTCGCCCAATGATAAGATTGGTCTCACCCTTGTTGAAATCCTTGGAGATATTCTTCAA
>JACMKG010000294.1 GCA_014380255.1 Prolixibacteraceae bacterium
ACATGGTTTATCGGTTCCACTTATTGGCTATTGATTATTGAGTATTCGATATTCAAAACAAGCAATGAAATGAATAATTGTAAAGTAAAAAGGAATCTAACAGATGCAAAATATACTGATCATACTATTTGTAACACTATTCGGAATTGGTTCCGGTGAATTGAAACCCAAGGATAAGGACAAAGCCTGGCCTGAGGAATTGAATACAGCCATTAGGGCAGGTTATATGAGTGAATTGGAACAGGAGGTTATTCATGAGCTTAACAAAGTCAGGAGTAACCCTAAACGCTATGCTGAGCAATACATGGAAGAGCTCCGGTCGGCCTTTAAAGGAAAGCTTCTTACTTTTGAAGGACAAATTCCCATTATGACCCAGGAAGGCATTCATCCACTGGAAGAATGCATCAAAGTGCTGAAGAAGACCCCTCCACGCCCCCTCCTTCAACCAGCTAAAGGATTATCGAAAGCAGCATCTGAACTGGTGCAGGATCAGCAAAGGAACGGTGGTATAGGACATATTTCCAGTAAAGGAGCCAACCCACAAAAACGTATCGAGAAATACGGGAAATGGGATATCTGTGCCTCAGAAGATATTTCTTACGGGGATTTCGATGCCAGGCAAATTGTAATTGCACTGCTTATTGATGACGGAGTACCCGGCAGAGGCCACCGTGAGAATATTCTGAGCCCCTGTTCCCGTTTTGCCGGTGCGGCCAAAGGTTCTCACCCTACTTATAAGTCCATGTGCGTAATTGATTACGCAGGGTCTTATCAATCCAAATAAATATGAATGGTCAGGAAAAAGGCATAGGCAAAGGCAGGTGGCCAGCAGAAAAAGACATCCTGCTGTTGCTGATCCTTTTTTCCTGGATGCCAAAGCAAGCTTATGTGCAGGAAAGCAAAGTCACATTGAATGGCTATGTCAAAAACCTGTACATGTATTATTCTCCTGAAACAGCTATTCCTGAAAGCGAGTTGAATTACCTATGGACCAACAATGTGCACAACAGGCTTAATTTCAAATGGTACAGCACCTCAAAATTGACCACCGTAATTGAAATGCGCAACCGGCTGATCTTTGGCAACCTGGTCGAGAACTTTCCCATCTACAAAGAGACTGTTGATGTTGATTATGGGTTAATGGATCTCTCTTGGATCGTGGCAGAAGAGGATTCATGGTTCATGCACACGATGATCGATCGGTTCTATCTTGATTATTCTTCAGGTAAATGGCAAATCACTGCCGGGCGCCAACGCGTGAACTGGGGTGTCAACCTGGTATGGAACCCCAATGATATCTTCAACACTTTTTCTTATTTTGATTTCGATTACGAGGAGCGCCCGGGTTCCGATGCCATTCGTGTTCAGTATTACACGGGAGTTACCTCATCAGCCGAGCTGGTATATAAGCCTGAGAGCAATCATGCAGGATCAACCATTGCGGGCATGTACCGTTTTTCGAAGTGGGATTACGACTTTCAATTCCTGGGTGGGCAGGCCGGTAATGACTGGGTTGTTGGCGGGGGCTTTTCAGGCGATATAAGGGGCGCAGGCTTCCGGGGTGAGCTCACACACTTTGAACCCCGGAAAAGTGTCTCAGAAAGAGCTACAGTAGCCTCTTTGTCGGCAGATTATACTTTTTCAAGCGGTTGGTATATCCACAGCAGCGTTCTTTATAACAGCACGGGTAAAACGGGTAAGTCAGGAGGAATGAATGTTCTATTCAATCCTGATTTATCGGCCAAACAACTATCCTTTGCCCGTTATTCTGTCTTCGGACAAGTCTCCAGGCCCATCACTCCTCTATTCACAGGCAGCGTTTCAGGGATTGTGAACCCGTCGGATCATTCCTTTTATGTGGGCCCATCTCTCAGCTATTCGCTTCTTAGTAACCTTGAACTGATGCTCACCGGTCAGCTGTTCTTTGGAGAGCAGGGAACTGAATTTGGTGATATTGGGCAGATTGCTTTTGGACGGCTTAAGTGGAGCTTTTAATCGCTATCAATTCTCAGCAAGTACTTCCTGATTATTAAGCTATTTACCCCATGGTAAAGCAAATGGGTTACAAAAAATTCTTATCCAGGTATTCCTGAAATTTGTCTTTGTATTGATCGCTAACAGGTATATATATTTTGCCAAACAGGATGCGGCTTCGTTCAATGGTTTCAATTCTTTCAAGATTCACTATAAATGAACGATGTACCCGCATGAATTTATCTTCAGGTAGCTTTTGTTCCATCGATTTAATAGAATTGAGTGACAGAATAGGCTTGTCATCTCCTACAATAAAAACTTTGATGTAATCTTTCAAGCCCTCGATATACAGGATATCATTGAAATTGATTCTCCTAATTTTGTATTCTGATTTGAGGAACAAAAACTGACTGTTAGCTTCAAGGATTGGTAATGCATGGGATTCCAATTCCACCTGTTTATGTGCTTTCCCGGCAGCTTTCAGAAATTCCTCATAACTGAAAGGTTTTAGTAGATAGTCGATCGCATTTAATTTATAGCCTTCCAGTGCATACTTTTCATAGGCCGTGGTAAAGATGATTTTGGGTGCTGCTTCAAGGCTACGTGCAAATTCGATTCCTGTCAGGTCGGGCATTTGTATGTCCACAAAGATCAAGTCTGCTGATTGTGAAGATAGAAAATCGATGGCGTCCAGCGGGTTATCGAATGCCCCGACCAGTTCCAGATATGGGGTCTTGCTGATATAATCGCTCACCAGCCGAAGAGCAAGAGGTTCATCGTCGATGGCAATGGTCCTTAGTTTCATACCCTGGGATTTGTGATCGTAATAGAAAGCCGGACATTAAAAGCATCTGCCTCTTTTTCAATATTTAATTCATGCTGCCCGGGGAATAACAGGTGAAGACGCTTGCGTACATTTTCCAGCCCTATTCCCGAATGTTGCATATCATGGTTCGAAGTAACTTTGGCTATGCTATTTTGAGTGATGAAGTGAATGTTACCCTTATCAATGCTCATTCCTATTTTTATAAAAGAGGGTTCGCGGTAACTGACTCCATGTTTAAATGCATTCTCAATAAAAGGGACAAACAGTAGTGGAGCGATGGTAAAATCAGTGAAATCATTAGGAAAGTCAACCACTAGTTCAACCTTCGAACTTAAGCGTAGCTTCATTAAATCAATGTAATTGTTCATGAATTCTATCTCATGACTCATCAAGGTTCCTCCCTGCTCAGATTCATAGAGCAGATAACGCATCAGCTTTGATAATTTAAGTACCGACTCCTGGGCTGTCTTTCCATCAATGCCAATGAGGGAATAAATATTATTCAAAGTGTTGAAGAAAAAATGGGGACTCACCTGGTTTTTCAAAAAGGCAAGTTCAGAGTTCAGCTTTTCCTTTTCCAGTTCCTTTTGTTTTTTCTCATTCTCTTTAAGCTTTTCCATTACCCCCAGCCCCATAGCAAAACCGGAGATTAAAACAGAAGCCAGCACGTGATTAAAGAATCCGAACAACCGAAAGGCAGGCAATTCATCTTTACCCGTGGCTCTTTTATATGCTTCAGCAAATTTAGCATCACGAACAGGATCAATGAGGATATAATCATTAATCAGAGTACTCATTCCATAGGTGAACAGAATCAGGCCTATAAGTATAAGCAAATAAAGGACTTTCTTATTTTGAAGGAAATAGCGGGGAATCAGCCATAGGTAACCAGCATAAAAAATGAAAATAGCTGAAAAGGTATGCACATAAAACTCATATAAACGATGCTGATCACCTTCACCAAACACGGAACTCAGATACAGGGGAATGATAATAACAATCATAAGACCAACGACATGAATCGCCATTTTGATCTTTTTATCAGATAGGAGTAAAGGTTTCAGCATTAAATTCATTTTACATCAAAGATAAAATTATAAGTAATCTATCGTCTAGCCTTCTGGAAAACAATGGTAACAAAGGCTTATGGTTCTAATAACGTGAGTTCGATGTAAGTATCGTTATTTTTGAAGTTCGAGTAGCAAAGTGCCTGAGTACCTGAGTACCTGAGTGACAAAGTGACAAAGAGATAAAGTGCCTATTTAATACAGAACACTGAGCATATACTCCTTTTCAGAGAAAATAGATTTTGTAATCATCTAAAAATCAAAAAGGTAAAACTTATCTTTCTTATGTATTCAGGCACTTTGTCACTAAGGTACTTAGGCACTAAGGCACTCAGGCTCTTTATCAAACCACATGCACTTATATCGAACTCAGGTTAATAAGAATCTATTTTGAAGAAATTTATTTCAGAAGAATAAAACCGCATCCTTAAGCTGCCGCTGAAACGAACAGCCCGGCTGGTATTACCCAGACTCAAAGGATGCTGGTTTTTCTTCACCAATCTAACTAAATTTCCAGGGCTCACACCCCTTAGAAATATCTTTATTCGTACCGAAGGGCATCAATGGGGTTCAGGCTGGCGGCCTTTCTGGCAGGATACCATCCAAAGAAGATGCCAATTGCCGAGCATACCAAAAACGACACCACGACCGATTGGGTCATTATAACCACCGGCCATCCCATTAGTGAACCAACCACTGAACTGATCAGGTACCCAAACAGAATTCCAATTACACCTCCAGAAACACTTAGCATGGTTGATTCGATGAGAAACTGCATCAGGATATCGCGCCCCTTGCCACCTATGGACATGCGAAGGCCGATTTCACGCGTACGTTCGGTTACCGAAACATACATGATATTCATGATGCCTATACCTCCCACCAACAAGGAAATGCCTGCAATGGCGCCCAGTAAAGTCGTTAAGATATCACTAATGGAAGTAAACGTTTTTACCAGCTCTGATTGCGACATTACTCGAAAGTCATCGTCCTCCGGATTGGTAATTTTATGCTGTTTACGCATCACTTCCTGTAATTGACTTATAGCCTCATCTGTCCGCTCTTCGCTGACTGCCGAGGTGTATATTCCCTGAATATAGTCAATGGCCAGGAACCGTCTCTGGACCGTTGTATAGGGAGCAATCAGCATGTCATCCTGATCCTGACCAAAAGAATTCTCCCCTTTATCGCTTAGTACTCCTATGATTTTAATGGGAGTATTCTTAAACCGAATGGTCTGCCCGATCGGATCGACCCCTTTGTCAAAAAGCTTCTCCACAACTGTCTGCCC
>JACMKG010000042.1 GCA_014380255.1 Prolixibacteraceae bacterium
ATGGTCTCCTGCATTTTCAACTGGGAAGTGATATCCCTTGTTGAGATTAGCGAGGCGGGCTTGCCGTTCAGCTCTATAGTGGTTGAATTAAACTCCGCGATTACCTTTTTACCTTTTTTATCCAGCAAAGCGGCATTGTAACGCATATCGCCCAGCCCGCCTTTCATCCTTCTGTAATGAATATCCATCACCCTTTCCCGGTCTTCAGGGGTAAGCGACTGCGGGCCAAAGCCGGAGATGCATTCCTCGACTGTGAATCCCAGCATATCAGCAAAGGCTTTGTTAACCAGAATAACCTTCTCATTTTGGGTAATTACAATCCCATCCAATGATTTTTCGATCAGCGTACGGTAGATGGATTCACTTTCAGCCAGATCGTTTTGCATACGCAGCCTTTCGGTAATGTCGCGGGCTGTAATGATGTGAACCTGCTTATTTTCAAGCTCCGTGACTCCTGCCGAAATCTCTACAGCAAATACGGTCTGATCCTTTTTTCTATGATAACGGATAGGGACAAAACTTGCATCTATGGAAGTAGCCTCCTTGGTCTTCTCCGGTTCAGCCGAGATGTCGATGTTGGAAAGGTTCAGAAATTCCTCATGCGAATAGCCATAAATACGGGAAGCCGCCGGGTTGGCATCCAGTATCTTACCGGTTTCCTTTTCAATGAGAAAGATAGCATCCGACTCGGCTTCAAAGAGCTTGCGGTACTTACGTTCATTGGCCTTCAGGGTCTGTTCCAGGGCTTTTTGTTCGGTGTGATCCCTAAGGATGATAAATGTGGCCGGGTGCCCGTTGTATTCGATGTAAGAAGTATTCACTTCAAAATGAGTAATCTTGCCGGATTTGGATACCCCTTTGGCTTCATAAATCAGGTTGTGCTGACTGCCCGACATTCTCTTCCTGTGGTAATCCATCAGACGTTGTTTATCCTCATCAGCCACTATTTTCAAAAAGTCATTTTCCAAAAGCTCTTCTTCACTATATTCGGTCATCTGGCAAAATGCCTTATTTACTAACTTAAACTTACCAAACTGTGTGATGATAATTCCATCGCGGGCATTTTCTACCAGGTAGCGGTATTTCTGTTCGCTTTGCTTCAGCTTTTCCTGCATGCGTTTACCTTCGGTAATATCACGTGCCGATATGAAGGATGCCATTTCATTGTTGAAGGTGATGGCCGTAGCAGTATATTCAATATCAATCGGATGGCCGTTTTTGTGAATCAACGTGGTATAATCAATCTCTGTGGATTGAAAGCCTGCCATTTCTGGATGGTGCAGCTCGCTCATTCGTTCCTTATCCGGATGGGCCAACAGGTTAGAAGCCTCAGAGCCGATGAGCTCTTCACTTTCGTAACCTGTCATGCGGCAAAAGGCTTTGTTGGCATACCTGATAAAACTGTTCTGGGTGATACAAATACCATCGCGCGAGTTCTCAATCATGCTCTGGTATAATTCACCGTTATCAGAATGGCTTTTTTTATTTTGGTTGAATGTTTGCATGTAGCGGTCTGAGGTTACAGTTGTTTTGAATTTCTGATGTGAAGATACTTTATAAGGGGCAAACCCCGGCACAAAATCAGGATGAATACCATGTTTTAAGTCATGAACCGGCACTTCATCGTCATGAAGAATTTTTCCTGTTTTTGAAGTTATCCCGTAGAAGTTATTGCCCACATGATAGGATTGTGGGCAATAAAGTAAATAGTACGTTCTTAAAAATTTTACTTTTTTATTTAAATCTTAGTAATCCTGTGCCCCCGGGGTTCAATCCTATCTATCTCATAATTAGCATGATAAAACAAAATAGGTGTACAGGTTATTGTATCCTATTTTCATACGATAAATAAGATTAAAATTGTGGGCCCTTAGCTTAGTTACTAAGATTTCAATAAAAAAGTAAGATTATTTTTAAATAAACATTCCTTATTTTGACTTTGATCAACACTTGTCCATAACGATTTTATGTGATCCCCTTATTCCCTTTTTTTATTATAATTCCGTGTTCTTGCTAAAGGTGAATTACTATTTTTCTTCTTTTATTTCATCCGGATAAAAGTCTTATCCTTTAACTGAACCATCTTTCCGTTCCATGTAAAGGTGCCAGTCAGGCCTTGAGGCAAGGTAACTTCTCCCTCAAGCCCGTTGGTTCCCGTTCTTTTTAAATCAAAGACAATCACCCCTGTCGGATGGGGCATTTGTCCTTTGATGAATTTCAACTCACCCAGGGCAGGATTCATGGCCACGGTTTTAAAACCGGCAGAGGCTGGACGAATACCTGCCACGGTAGCCAGGAAATCGTAATTGGGACTGGCACTCCATGCATGACAATCGGACCGTGTAGGGTCTTGTCTTTCAGCAAAAGTGGATAATCCATTGGCAAGCATTTCTTTCCAAGGGCCAAGGGTTTGAAGGTAACGATCGGCCAGGCCTGTTTTCTGAAGTGCCTGGGTGAGGTAAAAACGGAAATACAGGGTAGGCTGAACAAGCTTTTTATCATTCATGATCTTTTCAACCATGGCTTTCTGCTCTTTCTCAGGCACGGTATTGGTAAGCACCCCAAAGATCTGGGCATGCATACTAAACTCTTTTTTATCAGGGGTATCGGCTATATAACCACGCTGGGAATCCCAGCAATGCTTATTTACTGCAGTAATGAGGTTTTGTGAAAGTTGCTTGTACTTTTCAGCCTGTTGGGGCTGGTTATAATAGGCGTGCAATTCAGCTGCACGCTGGGCGGCGTAGGCAAACTGCATGGTGATAATCGAAGACTGTCCATCATCACGTGCTCCTGCAGGAACGCCCCCGATACGGTTCTTTTGAATCCAGGGCCATTCATCGGGCCAATCCACAAAATTCCAGTATTCCACCTTCCCTAAAAGACCTGTCTCAGGATCAATGCGATTGGTAAACCAACTGAGTACCTGATCTATGCCAGGCAAAAAGCTTTTAATGAACTGCGCATCATCCCGCAACGTCCAGTAATCATGCACCATATCCACCCAGTAAAGGGAAAAGGGAGGAATCACCTGTGGACTGGCAGAAGGGTAACGGCTTTGGGTGAGTCCTTCATAAAAGCGTGACTCGTCGTAGGTCATCAGGGCATTGCGCACCAGGCGGTCGTCTCCTGAAACATACAGGGAAATCAAGGCCTGGATTCGGGTATCTCCCACATATTGAAGTTGCTCGTAGTATGGACAATCGTAATACGTTTCATTGGCACAAAGCCGGGCGGTATGCCAGCCTGTATCCCATATTCGTTTTAAATCACTCTGATCGGTATTAAAAACCGCGTTTTCCTGTAACGGATAAGCGGTAAACTGGCTGGTAAAATCATTGAGCACCAATTCTTCCTGCCCGGTTTCAATCTCCAGCTGAAGGTATTTCCAGGTGCGGAACCACAATGAGCGGAACAGGCGGTTTGCACCTCCATCGGCCAGAAAGACATCGGCATAACCGTTAATCGTTTTGCCTTCTATCTCATTTCTGTTTCCCTTGCTCCCGGTGGCATCAAATAAAGCTTCGGAATAAATCAATTTGATACGGCTGCCCTTGCCTTTGGATACAACCAACTGTGGATAAGCGGTAGTAAGGCTTCCCTGGTCGAGCAAGACGGTTAGCTTTTGGTTGGCCGGGATGGTCCATGGAGTATTGCCCTGCAAAAATCCTTCAGGGGCAGAATTTCCTGTACTTCTGCGGATAGAGGCGAAGCGTTGATCTTTAAGTTCCATCTGAGGGATACGCCTTGGAGTAAGTACCCAGTTGATATCCGTTCCCACTCCCCGGGGATGACCAACATCCATC
>JACMKG010000295.1 GCA_014380255.1 Prolixibacteraceae bacterium
ACGATAAGAGGAGGGGACTTCTTTCTCTACAAACAATGAACCTGAAATATTGAAAAAGTCAAATGCCATTCCATATACGATCATTGATAGGATAAGCAGGTATAATCCACTCCCGGGATCTCCAATGCTGAATAAACCAAAACGCAAAACCCATGCAAAGATACTAATGATCATCACTTTCTTGATGCCAAATTTACGCAGAAAGAAAGGGATAGTTAGAATGAACAGTGTTTCAGACATTTGTGAAATGGATAAAAGCACGATCGGGTGTTTGACTCCAAAAGTATCCGGATGAGTCAGGTTAAAGCTTTCAAGGAAAGAACCACCAAAGGCATTGGTTATTTGCAGGGCAGCACCTAAAAACATGGCAAACAGAAAGAAAACAACCATTCTGCTTTGTTTGAACAGAACTAGGGCATCGAGCCCTAGCCTGGAAATAAGACTGGTCTTCTGATTGGACCTTTCAGGTTTACAGGCAGGCATCGAAAATGCGTACAATCCAAGGGCAACCGATGAAAAGGCGCTAAATATCAACTGCATGTGACTTGATTTCCATCCGAAAAGATCTACGATCCACATGGCAGCAATAAAGCCGATGGTTCCCCAAACACGGATGGGAGGAAAATCCTTCACTACATCGTATCCTTTTTGCTCCAGAACGATATAGGAGACCGTGCTGTTTAACGCAATGGTAGGCATATAGAACATGGAATAGATCAGCATGACATAAAAGAACATGTCGGGGTTCGTTATCGTTGAAGCCCAGATAAGTAGCAAAGCGCCGATTAAATGACAAATTCCCAGTAGTTTTTCAGCGTTGATCCACTTGTCGGCAATAATGCCCATAATGGCTGGCATAAAAAGTGAAGCAATTCCAAGGGTCGAGAATACCGCTCCGATCTGGACCCCGTTAAAACCCAGAGTGCCGCCCAGATAACCACCAATAGAAATCAGCCACGCTCCCCAGATGAAGAACTGAAGGAAATTCATTATGATTAAACGATTCTTTATCCCTAACATGTTGGTTTTAGATTTAATTGGTTTTTTGCGGCTATAAACTTAGCAAAAACTCCTGTTGGGTAACCACAAATACCCAGGTAAAAGTAAAAGAATCAAAGGACGGAACTCCGCTATTTTTCTTTTGATTGAATTTCAATGTTCTATAAATAACTGTAGGGATAAATCATGCGAAAAATTTTAGGGCATTAAAGCCTTGTGTACCACTATTGATCGCAATTGGGTTTACGATAAAACCGAGAACCAGGAAACGATTGAAAGTAAAAAAGGCTGCATGAATAGTAAACTGAAGAATTAGCAGAAAATAGATAAAAAGCTTTCGCCTGGATTTATTGGATCAAACGCAAAAGGCAGTGGACAACGAACTGTAAGGCTCATACTTCCCCCATTAAAACAATTAAATGTGATAAGTCTTAACTTCAGTTTTTGCCTTTTGCCTTTTTTCTTCAACTATTCTAAGATTTCAAACCCATCGTACTTATGGGCCTTGGATTTGCTGAACCTTCCCTGAACTTTGCCTGCTTTAGATACCCATTAGTAACCCATCTGTAACCTTTCTGTATCTGAGGTTACAGAAAGGTTACAGATGGGTTACTAATGAGTTACAGATGATGGCAAAGTCCAAGGAATGCCGGAAGGATGATCATTGATTGGTAAACCCTTCATTATAAAGGGAGTGATCTGCATTTTTTAATAGATTAAGAGACACCCCAAAAGGGTTTCAAGGCAAAGGAATAGCTGACCTCAAAATTGATTTTTTACACGGCAGGAAGGTTTTGTTCAGGATTTGTTATCCACTGCCTTTTGCAATTGATCCGAATTATTGAATCGATGCTATTTGGAAGCAGAAGCAGCTAAGGACTTTTGCCCTAAGTCAATGAGCGTGGCTCATTCAAAAGCAACAGGTCTCTCATCCCATATTCACTGAACTGGAGATCACTGGATTGGATTGACACAAGCGTGTTTTTAGACTCAGGAAGCCGGATGCTGGTTTTATTCTTTCCGTCGACGGTTTATCTCATCACGGATAGCTGATGCTTTTTCGTAATCTTCATCTTTGACCGCATGGTTGAGCATATCCGCTAACTCGGCAGAGGTGTATTTCCCATATTCGTACTTGCCTTTGGGAACGTCTTCATTGGCCGGTTGATGCCATTCCTCCTGGGTATGTTCATTTTCAAATTCAATGACTATCCCGGCCCTCTCAAGGATATCTTCAGTGGTGTAAATCGGGCAGCCAAAACGAAGAGCCAATGCGACAGCATCCGAAGTGCGCGAGTCAATGATCACCTGTTTGCCATCTTTCATGCACACCAATTCAGAATAGAAAATTCCTTCTTCGAGTTTGTAGATGATGATTTCTGAAATATAGATATCAAAAGCCGAAGCCACTTGCTTGAAAAGATCGTGCGTAAGCGGACGGGGGGGCTTTAAGCCTTCCAGTTGTATGGCAATCGACTGCGCCTCTATCGGCCCTATAATAATAGGAATCCTTCGGTCTCCGGATTCTTCGGCCAATACAAGAGCATAAGCGCCTGATTGCGACTGGCTAACAGACAGCCCTAATATATTGAGTTTTACTTTCAGCATTTATAATAAAATAGAATCTCAAGGGTAACAAATATAAGAATTGTTTTGGATTAAGACCGGTTTTTTACCTTATAACTTTCATTTCCTGAAAGGAATGATTCAAACAGGAAAATCTTGAAACAATCCTAGTGTCGTGTCAATTTGATATGGTCGTCTAATATCTGTAACTTTATCAAAAAAAGCGATGGTAAAGTATAAAGTAACACTAAATAAGGAAGAGTTTGA
>JACMKG010000296.1 GCA_014380255.1 Prolixibacteraceae bacterium
AAAGGATTCTATCTGACGCCATACTTCCAGGGCTATCTCATCCGGATGCCCCAGCTTGCGGCAATTCTCAAAGTATTTCTCTTCGATGCGTTTAAACTCGGCCAGGGAACGATATTTACCCGACATGGCCCTACGGAGAACATCAGACTCGGCCAGATCCAACCCTGCAAAATGATGGGCCACTTTAATTACATCTTCCTGGTACACCATCACCCCGTAGGTTTCCTCCAGCTGTTCCTTCATCACAGGATGCAGATACTGGATTGACTCAGGATGGTGAAAGCGCTGAATGTACTGCTTCATCATTCCCGATTTAGCTACCCCCGGTCTGATGATAGAACTTGCTGCCACAAGGCTTATGAAATTATCGCACTTAAGCTTCTTAAGAAGTCCGCGCATAGCTGGACTTTCGATGTAAAAACAGCCGATTGTCTCTCCTTCTTTCAGTTGCTGTTTCACTTTCTGATCCTCGAAGAATTTATCAACCCGATGGATATCGATCTCTTCTCTTTGATTCTCATAGATAATTTCCACCGCTTCCTTGATGTGGCCAATGCCACGCTGACTGAGAATGTCAAGCTTTTCAAAGCCCATTTCCTCGGCAATATACATATCAAACTGGGTTGTTGGAAAGCCTTTGGGAGGCAGGTCCAGGGCTGTGTAATACGTGATGGGCTCTTCGGTCACCAGTATTCCGCCCGCATGAATGGTACGGTGGTTGGGAAACTTCTCCATGTACCCGCCAATGCCGGTAATCAGCGCTGCAACTTCATTCTTGTTGTAAGGATTGGAAGGATCGTCGATGAGCAAATCGATCTCTTCCTTGGGAAGCCCGAATACCTTGGCAAGTTCCCTGATTATGGATTTCTCCTTGAACGTGGAGGTAGCTCCCAAAAGCACGGCATGGTTCTTACCGTATCTTTTAAAGATGTAGTCCTGCACCTCATCCCTGTCCTTCCACGAGAAGTCAATGTCAAAATCAGGAGGAACACTACGTTTAGGGTTGAGGAACCTCTCAAAATAAAGGTCAAGTTTGATGGGATCGACATCGGTGATGCGCAGACAGTAAGCCACGATACTGTTGGCCCCGCTTCCCCTGCCCACATGGTAAAAACCCCTTGAAAGAGTATAATGGATCACATCCCATGCTATCAGAAAGTAAGACGAGAAGCCGAGGTCGTGGATGATCTGCAGTTCGTGGGCAACCCGCTTTTTGGCTACAGGGTTATTTCTGCCATAGCGGTAAACCATGCCTTCATAGGCCAGCTTTTCAAGCAACAGTTTGTCATCTTCCCTGGTCTGGCTGTAGGTGGTCTTGTTTTTACTTGCACGAAAAGTAAAGTCGATGGAACAATTAGCTAGTATTTCACGTGTATTCTCCATGATGCGGGGATACTGCTGCCAAAATGCGGCAAGCGTTGGCCGAGGAATCATCACCTGTTCCTTATCGGCATACTGCCCGGCTAGTAGCTTGCTGAAAAGGGTATTGTGGTCAATAGCCCTAAGGCATTTGTGTATAAGCCATGACCGCTCATCGGTGAAGGTAACAGGCTGCCATACGATCAGCTTGTTCTGATAGTTGCGATAAGGCGAGGTGACAAGCTTATTTACCTGCTGGGGGCGGATGGCCGTAAATTCATTTTCAAGCAATTCAAGGGGCTCTTTCGCTCCAAAGGGATAAAGTACCACCACGTGACTAAACTTCCATCCAGCAAGCTCAAAAGGCCTCTTGTTGATGTTATGCCAGCTCAGGTATTCATTCAGCTCTCTAAAGCCTTCCCGGTTTCGTGCAAGGCCTATGAAAAGTAACTCATCGTCGTTTCTGAACTCGATACCGGCAATGGGCCTTATTCCTGCTGCCTTGGCCTTGTGGACGAATTCAGGGATGCCCATCGAAGTGTTGATATCGGTCAGTGCCAGTGTATCCACCTGGCAAAGAAGGGCTATTTCCAAAAGCTGGTCAATGCTTAAGGTTCCGTAGCGAAGGCTGTAATAGCTGTGAGCGTTGATATACATGGGGAAGATGATTTACGATTAGACGATTTACAATTTACTATTTGCTGCATGATTGATATTCAGAGCGTAAATAGTCAATCGTCTAATAGTAAATGGGTGAATAGCATGGGGCAAGGAGCATGGATGACGTGCATAGCATAAATTGTAAATTGTCTAATTGTAAATGGATGTTTGATTGTTTAATGGTAATCCTGCCGTTGTTCATAGCAGTATCCCGTAGGGATTTCCTGTCAATAGAAAAACGATGACCACGATATCCCCACCGTCCGTGTACAACCTTTGATCAGGGCTATAACCTTGTTTCGGACGGAAAGGCAACCACCGATGTTCAGAGCATAAATCGTACATTGTAAATCGTCTAATCGTAAATCATTTCACCAGCAGTCCCGAAGCCCGGAACAAGGAGTCGGAACCATAGCGCATGCGGATTTTATCCATCGAGAGATAAAGCCTGATCTGTTTCTCATTGTTATCAAAAAGATCAAGCTGCTGGACCCCGTGAATCAATCCCCCAAGCTTAACACCAATAAGCCGTATGAGCATCCTTCGTTCATAAAGGCGCTTGAAGAGCTCGCGCACGGTAGCAATCAATACATGATCGAAGCTGGTGTAGGCAATCTTTTTTTGCAGCGTATGGGTATCATAATTGGCATAACGGATTTTAACCGTTATCACCGAAGTGAGCTTTTCATGTTTGCGTAGTTTAAAGACTAGCTTTTCAGTCATGCGGATGAGGATTTGCTCCATCATCTGAACATCGATCGTATCGGTTTCAAAGGTGCGTTCTTTGCTCATCGACTTTTCTTCTGAATAAGGTACAATGGGGGTAAAATCAATACCGTTGGCTTTTCTCCAGATATCAATCCCCGGCTTGCCCATCACGCTTTGCATCATCTCAACAGGTATGCAGCTAAGTGTTTGGATAGTAATCACCCCCATGGAACGAAGCAACTCGTAGGCTTTACTGCCCACACCGGGAATCTTGCGTATGGAAAGAGGATTCAGAAATGGTTGAATAGAGTCCTTTTCCACCAGCTTCTCTCCGTTTGGCTTGGCCTCGCCGGTAGCAATCTTGGAAACCGTTTTATTGACCGAAAGCCCGAATGAGATAGGAAGGCCCGTTTCACGTATAATGCTCGCACGCAGTTCATGGGTCCATTTATAAGAGCCGAAGAACCTGTCCATTCCCGAAATGTCAAGGTAATGTTCGTCAATCGACGCTTTCTCATAAACGGGCGCCTTATCTGCAATTACTTGCGTAACCAACTGAGAATATTTGCTGTATACATCCATATCGCCACGTATCACAACAGCATCACGGCAAAGGTTAAGAGCCATACGCATGGGCATCGCCGAATGAACGCCAAATTGCCTGGCCTCGTAACTGCAGCTGGCTACAACACCACGGTCCGAAAGCCCACCAATAATGACAGGTTTGCCATTCAGGCTTGAATCTATCAGCCGCTCGACAGATACATAGAAAGTATCCAGATCCATGTGTGCAATGGTCCGTTCCCGGGTGAGCATATTATCCTCCTTTCCTTGTTAGTTCAAGCGGCTGGCTAATGGCGGCTGGCAAAATACTGCTCTCATCTTACACCAAAAGCTGATTAAAGCATTTCTTGCCAGTGGC
Source organism: Prolixibacteraceae bacterium (assembly GCA_014380255.1). Next base: position 3,650 of record JACMKG010000296.1, read on the forward strand.
CAGAAGCTAATAGCTAAATGCCAACAGCCAGCCGCTTGAATTATTTGTAAATATTTTCTTTTGCCACACGTTGATCATCTGCTTAAAATTGCTTAGCTTTGACTAAATAATAATCAAACATGCGACTACAATATAAACTATTTTAAAATTCCATATACCATGTACCTGTCTTCAAACATAAAATTTTTACGAACAAGGAAAAGGTGGACTCAGAATGACCTGGCAGACAGGCTCTCTACCAACAGATCAGGTATCAACAACTATGAGAATGAAACAGCTCTTCCACCCATTGGCATGTTAGTAGCTTTATCAGACTTGTTTGGCATCTCGATCGATACCCTGGTGCGCATTGACCTCTCGAAGCTGAGCGAAAGTCAATTGTACACCCTTGAACATGGATCGGATGTCTTTATCAAAGGAAGTAATCTACGAGTGCTTGCTACTACGGTCGACCGCCGTAACAGGGATAACATTGAACTGGTTTCCCAGAAAGCAAAAGCGGGTTATCTCAATGGTTTTGCGGATACAGAGTTTATCTCTGAGCTTCCTGTCTTCCAGCTTCCCTTCTTATCGTCCCAAAAGAAATACCGCACATTCCAGGTAAACGGTGATTCAATGCTTCCTTTTGCTGATGGATCATGGATCACAGGTGAATTTATACAGGATTGGGATACAATCAAAGATAATCAGCTTTGCATCGTACTCACCCTCAATGAAGGGATCGTCTTTAAAAAGATAAAGAATGAACTGCATGAAAAGGGAAGCCTTCGCATGATCTCATCCAACACAGCCTATCCTCCTTATGACCTGCCTGCAATGGAAATCAGGGAAGTCTGGAAATTTGTGCTTTACATGACCTCTCACGCTCCAGAATACACAAGCAATGAAGAGCTGCTCAGCAGTATTAAAGATATCAAGCAGGAGATTACAGGCATTAGGCAAGTCATTCAACAAAGGGAATGTGAATAACATGAATTCGATGTAAGATCGTCCCAAAAGTAAAAAGATCGCATAGTGAATAAGAAAGTAAAAAGATGCACTTCGGAGTATCTTTTTTTACGGTAATGTACTGATGGAATGCTTGGCCATCATAAAAAAAGACTAATGCTCCTGTCGTCACTTCCACGGGTTGCATCCTTGTCATTCCCACCTACCAGACAGAACCTGAACATTGGACTCCTTCAGTGCCAGAGGTTTCAGGCCTCCGCTCTTCTGTCTTCCTTTTCCTTTTTGCTTTTTTTATCTTTTACCTTGCCTTTTGCCGGCTACGTTTATTATTCAAACTTACAGATTGCCTGTCTTTTCTCTTTCGTCTAATATCTTTGGTCTTTCGTCTTCTTTTGCCTGCTTTAGATACCCATTGGTAACTCATTCGTAACCTTTCTGTATCTGAGGTTACAGAAAGGTTACAGATGGGTTACTAATGAGTCACTAATGGTGGCAATGTTCAGGGATTGGCAGATGGATGATCATTGGATGGTAAACCTACTTTATAAAGTGAGCAATCTGCACATTTTAATCGATTAAAAGACACCCCTAAGGGTTTTAAAAACAATGGAATAACGGACCCTTACAAGAATATATTTTATGGTACAGGAAGTTTTTGTTCGTTATCCACCGTGTTTTACACTTGATCCCTAAATGAACGAGTTGCAATTATAGGAACATAATTGCCCCTGTTATTCCAATAAGTTTATAAAATTAATTGGAATAAAAAATGTGAATTCACAAACAACTCTTCCAGTGACAAATTCAGTAGGCTGTGAGATGGATCAAGCCAATGTAATTTGACTTATAGTATATTCTTACTACTTTTCCTTTTACTGATTCGTAATTGATGATTCTACGACCATTCCTCCCCTAATTCATTCTGAATGTGGGATTCATGTAATTTCTAATCGAAAATCTGTAACACTTATCCGGTTTAGAATGATGAATTTTAAAAGATCATATTTAAACTCGATTGGGAATGGAAAAAATCAATGTCTTTATACAGGAAATATTTAAAACATACCCTATTACCAAATGCAATTTAACCACACTCATCCTGTTTATTGGGATGGTTTCATTTGATCTACATACTTGGGAAGATCCTTTTTTAATCCCCACGGTAGAGCCAGTAGCAAAAGATGAGCTACAAATAAACAAGCAAGAAAACAATACATATGGATTTGAATCAAAGATGAATCGGTTGGTGTATCTGAAATCCATGAACACATCCTCCATCACAAAGATCGTATCAACACCAATGACCATAACTTTAAGGGTAGTTTTAAGACAGATGTATCCTATAATCTATAGCGATAACACGAATTAAATCATTTTATAAACAATTAAAAATCATTCTTATGGCAGAAATTAAAATCGAAAAGAAAAAGGCAATATGGCCATGGATAATTGGAATCATTATTCTTGCCCTGCTTATTTATTTTTTAGCCTTCAACGATAACAAAGAAGGAGACCTGAAAGAGAATCCTGTGGAAGAACTAACGATGGTCAATGCAGTCTACCCGACCGAAACCATATTCGTAACCATTGCATGAGGTCAAAACGGTGGCAAAGAAATAAAATATCGACTAGCTAAAATGCCATTTTAGGAAAGCTGAGAGCATAACATTATTCATAGAATTGACCTGAATATACCTTTAGCCTTTAAAAATGCGAATACGAAAATATGCATCGCATCAAACGGATAAAGGATATCCAATTCTCTTTGGAAGGTAGTAATGAAATGCAAAACAAAGAATATTGCTGACGCATTATAAAAAATGAATCAATTACATTAAAAATTAATAGGATGGATGAAAAAACTAAAACACTGTATTATCTGGATGAACTATCCGATTATAAAGTAGCCTCTGATTACAGTGATGTAAGAGGTTGGGAAGTTGTAGATGCCAACAGCCGCTCCATTGGTAAAGTTGACAATCTGCTGGTAAATAAAAATGCCGAACGTGTCGTATACCTGGATGTCGAACTTGATGATTCTATCATTGAAGTTGGACATGACCCGTACCAGACACCTGTTACCGAAGGGATCCATGAATTTATAAACAAAGAGGGGGATAATCACCTGATCATACCCATAGGAATGGCCAGCCTGGATGAAAACAATAAAAGAGTGGTCACTGATCAGATTGACCATTCAACGTTTGCCAAAACAAAACGATTCACAAAAGGTCAACCCATTAACTTTGCATATGAAGTGAACGTAGTACGTCACTTTGGTGGAGACCAATCATTGGATGAATCTGCTGACTCAGGCGACTGGTTCTATAACCGCAGGGAATTTGATATATCCAAGAGGAGAAACAGGTAAATACACAATCAATCGTAAAATCCATTGTTCCTGAATGGATAATGGATGAAAGTTTAATAGTTATCATCGCTTAATCTTTCTTGCAATGAAGAATGCTTCTACCTTCATACTAGCAGTGCTGTTATCTGTAGCCCAGGTCTTTGGCGTCAGTTGTTCAAATGGCAACCGGCCTGCT
>JACMKG010000297.1 GCA_014380255.1 Prolixibacteraceae bacterium
CTTACCACCGGTTTGATGGCCAATACCTGGACAGAAGTATCCATACCGCTTGCTGACTTCTGGGCTGCAGATATGACCTTTATGGCTAAAAATGACATTAAAGGTGTTTTCTTTGCCCAAGCTGCCGGAAGTACGATGGAAAACGAATATACGCTGTATTTGGATGAGTTTAGCTTCCATAAAACTGCTACTGGTATCGATACACCATTTGCAAAAAATCAGCTCAAAGTTTATTTCGCAAACGGTGAAATTCGATTTGCTGAATATTCAGGTCATGTTCAAATATATGATTTGATAGGGAGGAAAGTAGCTGAAGGCGAAGTCTTCAATAAAGCTTTCAAGGTTAACCTGGATGGCGGTGTTTATATTATAAATACTCCGGAAGGCAGCACAAAATTGTCTATCCAATAATTCATCTTGTGTCTTTTCCAATTTATTTAAATCATTGATAAAGGATGGCTGAACTGCTCAGCCATCCTTTATTTATTTCATTTATCCTGATCAGCCATTCATCCTTTGTGCCTTTATAGCATATGGGAAAACAAAGGATCATCATACACTGAAAAGTTTGTTATTTTTGCACTCCTTAAATTGAATTGAATGAAACTTGAAATACATCCAAAGGCAAAAGCCTTAATATTTGATCTTGATGGCACTCTGTCTGATTCTCTGCCTGTACACATTGCCAGCTGGCATGTGGTATGCAAAAGGTTAAACTGTACATTTGATGAACGTATCATTGTTGAGATGACCGGCATGCCCACCATCAGCTTTGCCGAGCGTATTAAAAGGGAACAAAACCTGGAGGTTGATGCCGAAGAGATTGTTCAGATGAAACAGCAGGAATTCCGTAGTAATATCGATCAGATAAAACCCCATGATGCGGTTATCAACCTAATGAAAAGTGCTCATGGAAAGATTCCCATGGCTGTGGGTACGGGTGCAAGCCGCCAGAGTGCCATGCTGCAATTGCAGGAATTGGGAATAGATCATTTTTTTGATTTCATAGTCACTGCCGATGATGTCCAGCTTCACAAACCGGAGCCGGATACTTTCCTTCAATGTGCTATGAAGTTAAATGTGGAACCACAGTTCTGTCAGGTCTTTGAAGATGGGGAGATGGGGATGCTGGCCGCCCATGCTGCCGGAATGCTGCTCACAGATGTTCGCCCCTTTGTGAGCGATCCGTTTGCTGCCTGAGAAGTGAGTTTATCCTGAATTCAGGCCGAGTCTTCCTGCATCAGGAACTCCTGAATCTCTTTTTCAATTTCATATTTGCTGATTTCTTTGCCTATAAAGACAAGTACATTCTCTAGCGGATCGTGGGGATTAATAACTGAGCCCTCCGACAGGGAAGCCATTCCGCCCACTGATTGAACGATACCTATCATGGGGTTATTCTCAAAGTTTACAAGCCCTTTGATCCTGAAGATATTGGATTTATGGATGGAGGCAAAATAGGTAAACCATTCGCCAAAGCGTGTCTCGTTAAGCAATCCTCCAAAGCGGATGGTAAAACTATGAAAATCAGCGGTACTGCTCTCACTGTAGTAAGGCTTCCTTAGCTTCTTTGCAAATTCGTCCTGAAGTTGCGGCTGCAGCATATACAAATGCAACGAGTCGAGCATGGCATAATCGGTCTCTACAACCATGGCTGTTTTATTCAGCGCTGACAACTTTTTATGGATCATCCTAAGAGAATGCGCGTCTGCCTTGCTCTTTTTATTCAGTATGATCATATCACTTAAAATGATCTGTTTCTGCTGTTCTGTACTGTTATCCAGATCAAGGAAATTCTCTGCATCAATTAGGCAAACCGTTCCATTCAACTCAAAGATGCGTTTAAGGTCCTGGTCCTGGTAAAACGGCTCAATGATAGGCCCAGGATCAGCTACTCCGGTGGTTTCTATAATCAGGTGCTCTAAATGGCTGTGTTCTCTAACCAGCTCCTGAAGGGCCAGGGAGAACTCATTGTAAATGGAACAACAGATACATCCGTTGTTCAGCTCTATAATGCGTTCAGGCCGATAATCTGTAATCAGTTTGGCATCAATGGAAATATCTCCAAATTCATTTTCTATCAATCCAATCTTTACCCCCTGATTCTGCTTTAAAAGCCGGTTGATAAAGGTCGTTTTTCCTGCTCCCAAAAAGCCGGTCACAATCATTACTGGTATCTTAGGTCTTACTGGCATGAATGACTAATTGGTTTATTATCAAATTATTGATAGATATTGATTAAATAAAGTTACGTTATTTTGTTGAAATATATGCCACTGTGAATTACTTTCATATTATTTAAAATACTTACAATATTTTAAATAATATGTTTGTTTTGTGGTCTTCCCAATAGAAAAATATCACGTAAAATGCTTAACTTGTAAGAATCAAAATGATATAGAGGTCACTTCCATTATAGAAGGTCATTTATTACAAACTTAAATCTAATACCATGAAAAAAATATACATTGTTTTGCCGGTTTTCTTTGCCTTTTTTCCCTGTGAACCAAATCAAAAAAAAGCTCCATTGATTCCTTTGGAAGACTTTTTCAAAAACCCTGAGAAGACAGCCTTTCGCATTTCGCCTAATGGAGAATATTTTTCTTACATGGCTCCCTGGGAAAATCGCCTGAATATTTTCATTCAAAAGATAGGTGCAGATTCGGCTATCAGAATCACTTCTGAAACCGAACGTGACATTGCCGGTTACCTTTGGAAAGGAAATGACCGTGTTTTATTCTTGAAAGATACCGGGGGAGATGAAAACTTTCAGCTTTATGGGGTCAATATTGACGGAACAGGACAAAAAGGACTGACCGTTTTTGAGAAGGTAAGAACCGAATTTATTGATGATCTGGAAGAGGTGGAAGATCAGGTAATTGTTGGCCTTAATAAACGAAATCCTGAAGTCTTCGATCCATTCCGCCTGGATGTAAATACCGGGGAGATGACTCAATTGGCTGAGAATCCTGGAAATATTGTAGGCTGGATGACTGATCATGATGGCAAACTGAGGGTGGCTATTACCTCTGACGGGGTGAATCAAACCATCCTGTTCCGTGAATCGGAGGATGTTCCCTTCCAGGGGATCCTGACTACCAGCTTTAAAGAAACAGTGTCTCCCTACCTGTTTACATTCGATAATAAGATGTTGTACACTGCATCTAACCTTGGGCGCGATAAAACAGCATTGGTCCTCTTCGATCCTTCTACAGGGAAAGAAAAAGAGGTGCTGTTCGAGACCCAGGAAGCCGATTTGGAAGGTATTGAATATTCCAAAAAAGATAAGAAGCTTCTGTCTGTTTCGTGGGTGACGGATAAAGAAAAGGAACATTTCTTTGACGCGGATGCTGAAGCCATGAAGAAAGACCTTCAGGATAAGCTGCCCGGATACCAGGTAGCTATTGGTAGCCATAACAAAGCTGAAGACAAGTTTATGATCCGCACCTACAGCGATAAGAGCCGTGGTGCTTATTATTTCTACGACAAGGCATCCCGGGAATTAAAAAAGCTTGCAGAATTGAGTCCTTGGCTGAATGAGAAGGACTTGTGTGATATGAAGCCTATTTCCTATCAATCACGCGATGGGCTGACCATTCACGGTTACCTGACTTTGCCCAAAGGTTATGATGCCAAAAACCTTCCAGTAATAATCAATCCGCATGGTGGTCCTTGGGCCCGCGACTACTGGGGCTTCAACTCCGAAGTTCAGTTTCTTGCCAATAATGGCTATGCTGTCCTGCAGATGAACTTCCGCGGATCAACAGGCTTCGGGAAAGAGTTCTGGCAGTCTTCCTTTAAACAGTGGGGCCGAACCATGCAGGATGATATCTCTGATGGCGTTAACTGGCTTGTGGACCAAGGGATTGCTGATCCCAAACGTATTGCTATTTATGGAGGAAGCTATGGAGGTTATGCCACCCTTGCCGGGTTGACTCTCACACCCGATTTGTATGCCGCCGGAGTTGATTACGTGGGTGTTTCAAATATGTTTACTTTCATGAATACGATTCCTCCTTACTGGAAGCCTATGCGTGATATGTTTTACGAAATGGTGGGCAATCCCGAGAGCGACAGCCTGCTGCTTACTGAAGTATCTCCTGTCTTTTTGGTCGATAAAATCAATGCCCCGCTTTTTGTAGCTCAGGGAGCTAACGATCCACGTGTCAATAAGGATGAATCAGACCAGATTGTTAAAGCGCTAAAAGATCGTGGGATAGATGTTGAATACATGGTAAAGGATAATGAAGGGCACGGTTTTCATAACCAGGAAAATCGCTTCGACTTCTACCGTTCCATGCTTGCCTTTCTAAATAAGCACTTAAAAGAAGAAGTAAAAGAAGTTTTGTAATTGACGGAACCGAATATCATACAACAAGGGGTTACCTGTTAATGGGTGACCCCTTGCTTTTCTTAATTACATTCTATGGTTTTGTTTTGAGCTGCATGAAGTTTATCCGGATTAGCTCATTGTCAACGGGTACATTAAACTGAATGTAAGAAGCATCCGGAACGATGGGAACAAGTATTTTACCATGCATGGCATAACCTGGTTCCAGGGTCGTTTTGCGTATGGTAGTCGATCTCCACGTGTCCCTTAGCTCATTGAGGTCAATGGCTTCAAAACGATTTTCCTGCCCCTGGGCAATAGTCGCGGGCAGTAAATCAGTCCTGAAGTAATCGTTGCGTGGATTATCATCTGTCAACACTACGACTCCTGTGGCTATATCAATGCCCGCAGCGAGTAAAGTCAAGCCTAACTGGTTTTTTTGCCGGGCTGCATTAACAGACATTTCCTTGTCTATCTCGTCGACCTTTGTTTCGGGGTCTACGGCATAAAGGGTGTCGCCGTTAAAAGGTTGCAAAGTTCCATTGAGCGGAACGCAGAAAATACTGGTAGGATCAACCAGATAAGACATGTTGGAGCGGTTCGTTATTTCAACATCAAACAGATACCACGGCTGACTCACCTGGTCAAAAGCTACCTTGGTAATGATTCCAAAGACGGAATCACCAGTGAATTCCTGACCGTAGAACCAGCTTGTGTTTTGTGACTGGGGCTTTAGTTTTATTATACTCCTGGGAGCCGAACAGCTCGCCAACAGCAGAATGGAAAGCCCCATGGTTATGAAGAATAGTTGTTTCATGGCAATGGAAGTTTATTTTTATTTTTCAAATATTATGCCAATTGGCACAAATTATTGTTTCATTATTCATGTATCAAGGCTATTTGCCTGAAAAAGATTACTTTTACATAGAAGATATAAATTTAGCTAAAAGTATTCATATGCATTGTTTGATTTTTGGGGCTACCGGAACAGCTGGCTCGGAAGTAGTCAGGCAGGCTATAGCTGATCCCCAGGTGGACAAGATTACCATCGTAGTACGACGGCCGGTTGGTTTCCATCATGCCAAAGTAAATACAGTCATTCACCATGATTTTATTAGCTATAAAGACATGTTACCGCTGTTTCGCACAGTTAATACCTGTATTTGGTGCCTGGGCATTTCTCAGACTCAAGTAAGTAAAGAACAGTATTTGGCCATTACCTATGATTTCGTGATTGCTGCAGCAACGGCCATGCATTCTGTGAACCCGGAAATATCTTTTGTCTTCTTAAGCGGGCAGGGCGCTGATTCCGCGGAAAAGAGCAAAGTGTTATTTGCAAAGGTTAAGGGAAAAGCCGAAAATGCTTTGAAATTATTGTCTTTTAAACATATTTACATCTTTCGTCCCGGAGTAATTGTGCCAATCAGCCCATCTACGGGCAAGGCCTGGAAATACCGCATGGGGAAACTGATTCAATGGATGGCACCAAAAAATACCATCACAACAGAGCAACTGGCCCGGGTAATGCTCTATCTGGCTAAAAATCACGAACCATCGGTATTGCTTGAGAACCGAGAGATCAGGGCGATTGTTGAAAAGCTACAGTATAAGCATTAAAGCGTGAAAAAAGCAGTTAAGATAATGGCCATCATTGTGTCAGTTATTATAGCATTTGTACTGATTGCCTATGGGGTAGTGCAACAGGAAAGATTCGGCAGTACAGCCAAAGGTGAACGGCTCAAACGCGTTCAGCAATCTGTAAACTTCAGGGAAGGTAAGTTTCAAAACCAAAGTTTCACGCCCGACCTGGCGGAGGATGTAAGCATGTTCTCTATTCTGAAGGATGCGATGTTCAACCGAAGCAAGCGTAACAGGCCCTCTGCGGCGTTGCCTTTCGTAAAAACAAACCTCCTCACAATTGCTCCTGAAGAAGACGTGCTGGTTTGGTTTGGCCATTCCTCTTACTTTCTTCAACTTGATGGCAAGAGGATACTGGTAGACCCGGTGTTCAGCGGCCATGCTTCTCCTTTTTCCTTTATGGTGAAGAGTTTTAAAGGAACTGATGTCTATAC
>JACMKG010000298.1 GCA_014380255.1 Prolixibacteraceae bacterium
AGTTAAAACTTAACTATAACAAAGATCGCAACTTTTTCCCAAATATCCTTCCATATACTTTAGCCTGATAATAAGTTTTAACGAATTGATCAGAGATCACATCTATTGAATAAAAATGGACAGATCGAATAAACTGGTAACTTATCCAGCAAATGTGAATATCAATAATGAGCTGCTGGCTGTTGGTTTCTGGCAAGAGGTGCTTCGGTCAAAGGCAATGGAGACTGAAGGATTGAAGGATTGAAGGATTGAAGGACTGATGGACTGATGGATTGATGCAGTACAGGCGATGGAAGGTCCATACCTCTATTTTTTAGCCGGATATGAAATGCCAGAGCCCCGGAGTCTATATAAACTCTATGTCAAGTCTATGGTGTGACTACCTTAAATTTTCAAAATTATAGACCCAACATACATGTAATATAGAGTTAACATAGAGCTTGTGGCCAGGACAGGTTATTTGTAAAAGGAAATAAATGCTGGGCCTTTGTCTTTGGATTATTCATCCGTATTATCCACCGCTTTTTGTACCTGATCCCATGTTGTCCATGCCCCTTGCCCCTTGCCCCAAGCTAGTATTCTTACATAGCCGCCATAACATTTTGGATTGATCCCTTAAGATGCCCTGGAACGAAATAACAAAGGCCATCCGTCAGTCGACAGGATGGCCTTTGATGCATATGCGTATTAATATTTTTATTTCGCGTAACTGATAGCACGCATCTCGCGGATCACCGTAATCTTGATTTGTCCTGGATAAGTCATTTCATCCTGTATACGTTTTGCAATATCGAATGACAGTTGTTCTGATTCCTTGTCACCGATCTTATCGCTTCCAACAATTACCCTTAATTCACGTCCTGCCTGGATGGCATACGTTTTCAGTACACCCGGATAGGAAAGGGCAAGATCTTCCAATGTTTTCAAACGTTTGATATACGATTCAACCACTTCACGGCGGGCTCCCGGACGGGCACCTGAGATGGCATCACAAACCTGTACGATAGGGGCAAGCAGTGAGGTCATTTCCACTTCATCGTGGTGAGCTCCGATAGCATTGCATATTTCCGGCTTTTCCTTGAAGCGTTCTGCAAGCTTCATACCCAATACTGCGTGTGGCAATTCCGGTTCGTCATCCGGCACTTTACCAATATCATGCAACAGACCGGCACGTTTGGCAGCCTTGGCATTCAATCCTAATTCAGTAGCCATGATAGCACAAAGGTTGGCCACTTCTCTAGAGTGCTGCAACAGGTTCTGTCCGTAGGAAGAACGGTATTTCATCTTACCGATCATACGAATCAGTTCTGGGTGCAGGCCGTGAACGCCCAAATCGATGGTGGTACGTTTACCTGTTTCAATAATTTCTTCTTCTACCTGCTTGCGTACTTTTTCAACTACTTCTTCAATACGTGCAGGGTGAATACGTCCGTCAGTAACCAATTGATGAAGGGCCAGGCGGGCAATCTCACGGCGTACGGGATCAAAGCCTGAAAGTACAATTGCTTCGGGGGTGTCATCCACAATGATTTCAACACCGGTAGCAGCTTCGAGAGCACGGATATTCCGACCTTCACGACCGATGATACGACCTTTGATCTCATCGCTTTCGATGTGGAAGATAGTAACAGAATTTTCAATGGCAGTTTCGGTGGCTACACGCTGAATGGTCTTAACCACAATCTTTTTAGCTTCCTTGTTGGCTGACAGTTTGGCCTCTTCCATGATCTCGTTGATGGTAGACATGGCTTCCGTCTTAGCTTCATTTTTAAGGGATTCAACCAGCTGTGATTTAGCTTCTTCAGCAGACAACCCGGACAAAATCTCCAGCTTTTCTACCTGCTGTTTGTGAAGGCTTTCCACTTCATTTTCTTTCTTTTCAAGCAATTCAAGTTGAGAATTCAAATTCTCACGAATAACCTCTACTTCATGTTTGGATGCTTCAAAGTCTTTAATGCTGCGCGTAAGTTCTTCTCTGCGCTGGTTAAGCCCAGTTTCCCGTTGCTTAAGCTTTGCCTCAAAGTTGTTAACTTTGACATTCTTCTCAGCAATGTACTCTTCATGGTCAGATTTCAACTGAAGGAATTTCTCCTTGGCCTGAAGAATCTTATCTTTCTTAATGACCTCACCCTCCGCTTCAGCCTCCGAAATTATCTTTCTTTTTTTGCTTTGTAAAGCTTTATCCCACATAAAGTAGGATAGTATCCCCCCTCCTAAAAAGCCAGCTATGGCATATATAATCTCCATTTTTCTTATTAATTAAACTTGTTTACACTAATAAACCCACTCTTTTTATCTAAATGCCTACGATTAAAAGAGAATCTCGGAATTTAGATAAAAAAGGCGGGTTTTGAAATATATGATAAAATATTTTTTTCTACAACGACAAAAAATCAGTAATCTCTTCGTCCAGCTTCTTTAATTCATCGAACACTGGTGACCGGTCAACCTGTTCTTCAAGCTCGATGTTTTTTAGGGCAAACTGAAAAGCAGTCATTGCTAAAAAGTCGTGAGTATTATTGCTTGAATACTTCTGCCGATACTGGACTAGCGTATCATTTATGATTTTGGCAGCTTTCCTGAACTTTTCCTCCTCTTCCCTTACTACCTTTAACGGATACTCTCGTCCGTCTATCTTAATTCTGATTGAAAGCTTATCTGTCATTTATTCTCGTATTACTGATTTAATAAAGCAATACATTTATCAATTTCCCGCACTAATTTTTGTATTCTATTTTTTGCCTCTTTATTATCCTCTTCAGTGGCTATCAGCATCTTAGCCATTTTAACATTTTCATACTTCTGCTCAAGCAAGAGATTCTTTTGATTGAGTTGCTGAATAGTTTCTTCCAGGTTTCCAATTCTCCTAAGTAACTGGTCTTTTTCCTGTTTAAGCATATCGTGTTTTGCCATCATTTGCATCACTTTAAGCTTAAAATCCGTCAATAAGTTTTTCTCCAGATCAGTCATTTCATTTTACTTTCCTGGACAAAATTAACATTTTTGCCCAATACATGAAATCTGGCGCCTATTATTTCGTTAATTGTTGAAGATAATCCCGAATGGAGGTTAATAAGTTTTATAATTTCGCAGATCAAATATTATTTAATGAAACGAGTATTACAAATCCTTGCCTTTAGTATCATCAGTCTCTCTGTATGGGCTCAGCCCCTGGAGCCTATTGATGCAAATTATTATGCTGTACCTGTAAAGATTCCTGTTTTCCTTTCCGGCAATTTTGCTGAATTACGGCCCAATCATTTTCATGGAGGAATTGACATAAAGACCCAGGGAAGGACCGGCTTACCCATATATGCTGCTGCTGAAGGATACGTATCCCGAATATCTGTATCCGCATCGGGTTACGGAAGAGCCTTGTATATCGATCATCCCAATGGAACCACTACAGTATACGGACACCTTGAAAGCTTCTCTACTAAGATTGATGATTATATCCGCAAAATTCAATACGAAAAAGAAACCTTTGCCATCAATCAACTGGTACCGGCAGAAACCTTGCCCGTGCATAAAGGAGAAGTAATCGCCAAAAGTGGAAATTCAGGAAGCTCAGGAGGCCCTCACTTGCATTTCGAAATAAGGCGTACCAAGGAAGAAATTATGCTAAACCCGCTGCTGTTTAACATGCCTGCCAAAGACACCTCCAAACCTGTAGTGCAGGGTTTGATGGTTTACCCCGTATCGGATGATGCATCGGTTTCAGGCAAAAATCAAGCCCAACGATTTGAAACCGTATTGACAGGCAGCACCTATCAGCTGAAAAACAATCAACCCATCCCGGTATGGGGGAAAGTGGGATTTGGATTACAGGCAGTGGATCTGCTTACCGGGAGCGCCAACAAATGTGGCATTTACAGTTTAAAGCTGAGCGTCGACAATGAAGTGATCTATGCCTTTACCATGGATGATTATGTGCTCGAAGAGTCTAAATACATCAATTCACACATTGATTATGCCCAGGCAGCCCGCTCTGGCCGACGCTTGTACCGCACATGGCTTGAACCAGGGAATAAGCTCTCTATTTATGACGTGGCCGAGAAAAGAGGAATTTATCATGCCGAGGATAATCAGTTGCATAAGGTAAAATATGAGATAACGGATGCTTATGGCAATTCTACTTCCCTTGCTTTTTCGATTCAATCAAAAAAAACGGCCATCACAACTCCTGAACTCAAAGGCGAATCATTCAAGTTTAACAGAAACAACCATATCCGCAATGATGAGCTTGTATTGGATATTCCGGAAGGAGCCCTGTACAACGATGTTGATTTTATTTACCTGAAGAAAATGCGCAACCCCAAATTTTATTCTCCTGTTTACCAGTTGCACAATTCTTTGGTTCCTCTGCACTTTGCCTGCCCGCTTAAAATCAAAGCCGACTTGCCTGCACACCTGCAATCCAAGGTTATGCTTGCACAGGTTGACCCCACCTCCGGACGTGTGTATTCGGCTACTGGAAAATATGTCGATGGATGGGTGGAAGGCAACATCCGGGTGCTTGGAAACTATGCCCTGGCAGTGGATACCGTTGCTCCAAAAATCATCCCCCTGAGCATTGCAAACAAGCAGACATTGCAGGAAAAAGACAGGAT
>JACMKG010000299.1 GCA_014380255.1 Prolixibacteraceae bacterium
GAATATGAGCAGGATCTTACCCTTGGCGATGTGAAATATCATTTGGGTTATGAAAATGATGTAAGGACCGATAATGGCAAAAGCGTAAGGCTTAGCCTGATGCCCAACCCTTCTCACCTTGAAACGGTGTCGTCGCTGGTGCAGGGAATGGCCCGTTCACGCATTGATACCCGCTACAATGAAGATTGCGATAAGGTTGCTCCCATTATCATCCACGGTGATGCGGCCATAGCAGCCCAGGGAATCGTTTACGAAGTGATTCAGATGTCTCAGCTTCAAGGCTATAAAACCGGTGGAACCATTCATTTGGTGATCAATAATCAGGTTGGTTTTACCACCAATTACCTCGAGGCTCGTTCGAGTACCTATTGTACCGACGTGGCCAAAGTAACGCGTTCCCCCGTTTTTCATGTGAATGGCGACGATGTGGAAGCCATTATTTACACCGTTAAGCTGGCTATGGAATTCCGGCAGGAGTTTAATTCCGATGTGTTTATCGACATTTTATGTTATCGGAAATATGGTCACAATGAGGGTGATGAGCCCCGTTTTACCCAGCCTTTGCTGTACAAGGAGATTGAAAAGCATCCCAATCCACGTGATATCTATGCCACCAAACTGGCTGAAGAGGGCGTCCTTAGCAAGGTTGAGGCGGTGAAGCAAAACAATGAGTTTGACCAGCTTCTGGAAGAGAAATACAAGGAATCAGAAAAGATAGAAAAAGTTAAAGTTCGTCGTTTCCTGAGCAGTGAATATACAGATTATCAAAAGCCACAAAAGGTTGATTTGATTAAGCCTGTGAAAACAGGGGTTAAGAAAAGCGAACTGCTTCGCATTGCAGAACGGATCAATACGTTGCCTGGAGACAAGAAATTCTTCAAGAAAATAACCCGTATTGTTGAAGACCGCCGCATGATGATCCTGGATAACCGGTTGGATTGGGCTATGGCCGAGCTGCTTGCCTATGGTACTTTGCTGGAAGAAGGTTCACAAATCAGGTTAAGCGGACAGGATACCGAGCGCGGAACCTTTGCCCACCGTCATGCAGCTTTCGTGGTTGAGGATACGGATGATAAATATTTCCCGCTGAAGAATATAAGCGATAAACAGGCGCCTTTCCGGGTGTATAATTCACACCTGTCTGAATATGGCGTTCTGGGCTTTGAATACGGTTATGCCCTTGCCAACCCCAAAGGACTTACCATCTGGGAAGCCCAGTTTGGTGATTTTGCCAATGTGGCACAGGTCATTTTTGACCAGTATATTGCATCAGCTTATGAAAAATGGGGCATGATGAACGGTCTTGTGCTTTATCTGCCTCATGGTTATGAAGGTCAGGGGCCGGAGCATTCAAGCGGGCGCATCGAAAGGGCTTTAAACTTGTGTGCCGACAATAATATGCAGGTAGTAGTTCCGACCACACCGGCCAACATGTTTCACATGCTTCGCCGGCAGTTGCACTGGAAAGTGCGTATCCCGCTGATTATCTTTACCCCCAAAAGCCTGTTAAGGCACCCAATGGTCAATTCATCACTGGAGGAACTTGCTGAAGGCAGCTTTCAGGAGATTATTGAAGATACAGTAGCCAAACCTGCTCTGATTAAGAAAGTAGTGTTTACCTATGGAAAGCTGTATTACGATTTGCATAAACGGCAGGCCGAAGAAGGTATCACCGATACGGCTGTTATACGCGTTGAGCAGTTGTTCCCGCTAGCCATTGATCGCATAAGATCCATCATAGCAAAATACCCAAATGCTGGAAAGATTATCTGGGCCCAGGATGAGCCCTTAAATATGGGAGCCTGGCAACATATTCAACGGTTTTTACCCGATGTGCCCTTCCAGTTGGCAGCACGTCCGGCAAGTGCAAGTCCTGCTGTGGGATTGATGTATCAGCACAACCTGAGGCTTAAGGCTCTTATGGATAGCGTGTTTGGCCAAGAGCAAAAGCCCGGGAAAGTGGTAAATGGCCAACTGGCAGTCAGCAAAAAGCCTTAAGGACCTTTAGGCCTAGGCCAACAGCAATGATGATTAAAAAACAACCAAAATAAACCGAACATGGTACTTGAAGTTAAAATACCTACTCCCGGAGAATCAATCACTGAGGTTGAGATAGGGAAGTGGTTGGTAGCCGACGGAGA
>JACMKG010000043.1 GCA_014380255.1 Prolixibacteraceae bacterium
CCATAATCAGGAGGATAGGGGATATTGAATGCTACCAGTTGGAGGCCTTGTTTCACTGTGATTTTTTTTCTTAAATATAGAAAATAAAATACCATGGACTCATAAATGGTCCATGGTATTCTTTTTTGGTTTGTTTTCAATTTTATAAACTTAAACCACGTGTATTAGTGACTCATTCAAAGGTATGTTTCAGCAATTAATTGGTCAGTTTTACTCCACCATACCGGCTGTTGATAGAAACAGAACCTCCGCCATTGCCCACGTTCCCGTTGAGTGAGAAGTTCTGATTTTCCCGTATTCGATTTCCTTTGTAACGATCTGAAGGATAATCTACATCACAGTAACTACATTCGGCCTTAAGCTCATAATCCAGATCATTTAAGCCAATATTGATCCCCCCGTAGCTGTTTACAATCTTTATCCGGTCGAATTTAGCATCCACTTTATTGATCCTTACCGAACCATAACCGGTATCCAGGTCAAAATTTCCCAGGAGTAGTTCAATTTTATAATTCGTGTATTTAGATAGTGATTTCAAGTTCCCAATTTCATCGATGTTGATACCGTCATATTTAGAATCCAGATTCAGGCTTTTTACTTTGTGAATGTTTACTTCTGAATACTTAGAATCCAGATTAAGCTGGGAAATCTCTCCACCATATAACTTGGAATACTTAAAAATCATGGTTGCATCATTTACCGATTCAATATCAGCTTTTCCATAGTTCACGTTGATTATCGCCGGACTTCCTGAAGGTGCCATTATCCTGCCGGCAGTTAAATTTCCGTAACTTATATTGAATACTCCCCTGGCTTCCAAGTCGTTCACCACCACACTTCCATAGCGATTGGTTATGTCCAGATTCCTGTCTTTGGGAATATTAATGTAATAATCGATCGTAAATGATTGTTTGCTTTTAAAATTCTCATCAATACGTGTTTCCGCTATGGCCTGTCCCCCTGATTTCTGAAAATCAACCTTAATCATGTTCATCAATTCCCTTGCCCGGTCTGATGAAGGGTTGCCTACCGTAATGACTACCCGAATGGTAACAGAGTCTCCGCCGGTATCGTTGATCTTTATTGCGCCAAATTTATTGGTCACCTTTAGTGCTGTGACCGAGCCCTTTGGCCAGGCTTTGCGAATGTTTTTGGTATAATCTGCCCTTGCTGCACTTACAAATAATGTAGTTACCAGGAGCAGAATAAACGTAAGGCTAAATTTCGATTTCATGGCTTTTGTTATTTTTCTGTTTTTTAACTTCCTCAAGTTTATTAATAATCAGGTTTATGAGGCTCATTCGTGCCTGATAGTATTCAATCATTCCATTGATAACACGTTCATCATTCGGATTTGTCTTTAATTCCTTCTGTAGTCTCTGATACATCTGGTCAAATTCCTTCTGTTCTTCCATCATCATCTGTTGTTCAGATTCTGAAATCAATCCTTCATTGCTAAGCTTTTCCCATTGATTCATTCCCATTTCAATGGCACTGGTATAGTAAAATTCGACTTCTCTGTATTCCGGCGATATGGATCCAAGTGTCAGTTCTTCCTGCTTATTCGGAAAGAAATAAATCCGTACCTGGTTAACTGCCAGCAGTGCAAAGACTACGATGGCTGCAATTTGTAAGACAGGTTTGAAATAGATCACCTTGGATGGCTTTGAAGCTTTCTGAAGTCTTGCCTCAAATCGTTCAAAATGACCTTCCATCGGCTCTTCATCCACCAAAGAATGCCTATTATCCAATATTAATTTTTCAAGTTCATCATTCATGGCTTTACCCTTTTTAATTGTATTCAAACATTTCTTCCTCTTTTAACATCTCCCTCAGTTTTTGCTTGGCTCTCATGTATTGTGATCGCGACGATACGTTTGTTATGCTGAGTATCTGAGCAATTTCTTCATGATCGTATCCTTCCAGCAGGTAGAGTGTTAAAACCACCCTGTATCCATCAGGCAGCTGCTGTATCGCTTTTTTTAATTGATCCATGTGAATTTCTGAAACTACAAGCAGTTCCGGTTCTTCGTCCGGAATCTTTTCATTGAGCTCTTCAAATTTCACTTTGCGCTTTTTTAAATAATCCAATGAACGGTTGATCACAATCTTTTTTAACCAGGCTCCAAAACTAACCACTCCTTCATAGGTGTTAATTTTGGTAAAGGCTTTCAGCAAGGCTTCCTGCATTACATCTTCAGCTTCTGAGGCATTACCTACCATACGCAGACAAATGTTGTACATGGGTTTGTAATACACTTTATAAAGCTCAAACTGCGCCTTGGCATCTCCCTTGCGGCACCTATCAATTAAATCCTGATGAATATTTTGATACTGCGTTTCCAACTATTTATTTTGTTTTCTGTTTGAATGACGAGGGTAAATAAATAACGTTGCATCCATGATAAATAATTCTTTCTTTACAGAATAATAAAAATACAAAACAGATGGCACACCATCATCATACATCGAGGAATTTGGCCGCAACGGTTGTATTGAATGGAATTATTACCCTTGCACAGTTTATAGGAGGTGTTATATCCGGAAGCCTGGCCTTGATATCAGATGCCCTTCACAATTTGAGTGATGTAATATCAGTCATACTTGCTTATATCGCCCAACGTATTGGAACAAGGCCCCACACCATTCAATCAACGTTCGGATATAAAAGAGCTGAAATCCTGGCCGCTTTCATCAATGCCATCACATTGATTGTAATTTCTGTTTACCTTTTAATTGAAGCCGGCAAGAGGTTTCTCAACCCGCAGGAAGTGGATTACAGATGGATGCTTGGCTTAGGAGTGCTGGGAGTAATAGCCAACGGCCTTTCTGTTCTGTTACTTCACAACGACCGGGAAGAAAATCTCAACATCAGGGCTGCATACCTGCACCTGATTGGCGATGCCATGACTTCTGTAGCTGTTATTCTTGGAGCAATATGTATCTGGCTATTTGACATTTATTGGATTGATCCACTGGTAACAGTCATTATCAGCTTATATATCTTTATCCACACGTATAAAATACTAAAGGAAAGTGCGGGGATTCTCATGCAGTTTGCCCCCACGGAGATTGACCAGCAGGAAGTGATTTCTGTCCTTCAGCAAATAGAAGAAATTAGCAGTGTCCACCATATCCATTTGTGGCAACTGTCTGATCACAAGATTTATTTTGAAGCCCACTTGGTGCTAAGAAATAATTATCCGGTCTCTGCAACACAAACTGTTACAGAGAACGCACAATTACTTTTGAAAAACCATTTTGGCATTAGCCACACAACTTTTCAATACGAGTATATTTCCTGTGTGGACTCCAGGTGTTAACTAAGTATCAGCTGATTTTCTTTAGCTCATTTTGCAGCAAGGTTACCGTAGCTGGGGATACCGCAACCAAAGGTAAGCGAAGTTGATTCTTGGCTGTTCCCATAATTTCCATCAACGCTTTTACACCACCGGGGTTACCTTCGCGGAAGATAAGCTTGAATAGTTCGCTCATCTTTAAATGAAGCTCACAGGCAAGAGCCGTATCATTGTCCAAGGATGCATGAGTCAGCTTGCTCAACATTCCAGGTAAAGCATTTGCAATTACAGAAATAACACCTATTGAGCCAATGGCTACAGAAGGGAAGGTGAGGGCATCATCTCCTGATATTACTTTAAAGTAGGAGGGAGCATTGGCAATAATCCTGGCAAACTGACTTAGATCACCCGATGCTTCTTTGATAGCAACCACCTTTTCAGACAGTTGAGCAATGCGAAGGGTAGTGTCGGCATCCATATTTACCCCTGTTCGTCCCGGTACATTGTAAAGGATCACCGGCACGGGGCTTGCTTCCACAACCAGCTTAAAATGCTGGAAAAGACCTTCCTGGGTAGGTTTGTTGTAATAGGGAGTTACTGAAAGAATGGCATCAATTCCACTAAAATCAGCTTTCCTGATCGATTCAACCAATCCCAATGTGTTATTGCCTCCGCAGCCAACCACAATCTTTGCCCGACCGGCATTCTTTTCAATAACAAAACGAATGATTTGCTTCTTTTCATCCTCTGATAGAGCAGGGGTTTCAGCAGTGGTTCCAAGTACTACCAGGTAATCAATACCTCCTGAAATCTGATCTTCAATTAATCTTTCCAATGCATTGTAATCAACGCTCTTATCTTCATTAAAAGGCGTTATCAATGCAACTCCTGCTCCTGTAAATGGATGTGTCATTCTATCGTTGTTTTATTTATTCTTATTAAATAGTACAATATCTGATCGGCCAGTTGGGCCGTATCAGGGGATGTCTGAAAATCTATATTCAAATCAAAATAATTCTGAGAACTGCCTGCTGTTCCAATCTTGAAATTTGCTTCCGACAAGGCCGTTACATACACCAACGGGAAATATTTCTGCATGGTCAGATCAATCAACAAATCAAATTTCTGGTGGATGAAATCCTCAACCAATTCTGATTTTGGTATTTCTGTCCAATAGTTGATCTGCTTTTTTGAAAAGCCGTTTATTTCTTGCGGAATTAAGGACTTTCCATGAGGGGAATAGCATAACCCTGTTGTTTTTATTCCTGCCTTTCTGAGTTGCTCATCGACCTTCTCAAATGATTCTTTTTGATCGATCGTCCAAAGAACACCTGCCGAAGTGGCCGTATCCAGGTTATACACCCGTTTATCTCTGGCAACAGAACTCAATTTTGAGTCCAGAATCTGCCTGGCAATTCTTGAATTTAAACCCATAATTTTGTGCAAAAATAACAAATTGTTTGTTTTACGAACTTGAAAAATACCAAAAGTTGCAGATTGATAGTAAAAAGCTTAAAATTTAGATAATCTATTACTTTTAGTCAATCATCCCCAGGAATTCATCCTCTGAGATAATAGGAATATTTAGTTTCGATGCTTTATCCAGCTTACTGGGTCCTATATTACTTCCTGCTAGCAGGTAATTGGTATTCTTGGAAATGGAAGTTACATTCTTACCCCCGTTCTGTTCGATCAGCTTCTTTAAATGATCCCGTGAGTGCTTCTCAAAGGTTCCGGAAATGATAATACTCAAGCCTTGCAATTTATCTGAACGCCTGGAAATGGTTTCTTCATCAAGACTCATTTGAAGGCCTTTCTCTTTCAACCGTTCAATTAGCTCCAAATGCTGCGGATTGGAGAAGTATAAACGTACACTTTCCGCTATCCGGCCACCTATTTCACCAATGGCTGTCAGTTCTTCCACGCTCGCGGCAGCGATAGTATCCATGTTAATCAACCGGTGAGCCAATATCTTTGCAACCGTCTCACCTACAAAGCGAATGCCCAATGCGAAGAGAACCCTTTCAAATGGAACATTCATGGAATCGCTTAGTCCTTTCAGTATTCTGTCTGCTGATTTATCTCCCAGGCGGTCCAGTTTTGTGATCTGTTCTTTCTTCAGGTCATACAAATCAGCGATGTTTCTCACAAGCCCTTCGTTGTATAACAGATCGATGGTTTCGGCACCAAGTCCATCAATATCCATGGCTCTTCTGCTTATAAAATGCTCTATTTTGCCTTTTATCTGGGGCGCGCAGCCATCTTCATTGGGACAGTAGTAAGCAGCCTCACCTTCCTTGCGAATCAACGGACTTCCGCATTCAGGACATTCTTTAATAAATTCAACAGGCACAGCCATGGGATGTCTTAATGTATCGTTCACCCCAACGATCTTGGGGATAATTTCCCCGCCCTTTTCCACATACACATCATCACCAATGTGCAAATCCAGATTCTTAATGATATCCGCATTGTGCAACGAAGCCCTTTTAACAGTGGTTCCTGCCAAAAGTACCGGCTCCAGGTTAGCCACAGGGGTGACCGCCCCGGTGCGCCCTACCTGGTAGGATACCGACCTTAAGACCGTGCTTGCCTGCTCAGCCTTATACTTGTAAGCAATGGCCCAGCGAGGTGATTTTGCCGTAGAACCCAGGTATTGCTGTAAACTCAGTGAGTTCACCTTTATCACAATACCATCGGTGGCTACTGGTAAGTCAAACCGTTTGACGTTCCATTTATGGATATATTCAATCACTTCATCTATGGTACTGCATTCCTGTGTATCGGGTGATATCTTAAGTCCCCATTCCTTGGCTGCCAATAGGTTTTCAAGGTGCCCTTTGGCTGGAAGATCTGATCCCAGCATATGATAGAAATAAGCATCCAGCTTTCGCGAGGCTACTACCGAGGATTTTTGTGACTTTAAAGTACCTGAAGCCGCATTTCTTACATTGGCAAAAGGTGGTTCTCCCTCTTTTTCACGTTCTTCATTGATTTGTGCAAACACTGAAAAGGGAAGCAGGATTTCACCTCTAATCTCAAATTCATCGGGATAACCCGATCCATTTAACCGGAGTGGAATGCTTCGGATGGTTCTTACATTGTCTGTTACATCATCTCCAAAGGTGCCATCCCCACGGGTAATGGCCTTGTCCAGTATCCCATTTTTATATCGTAAACCAACCGATGTACCATCATACTTTAACTCACACACATATTCAAATTGCTGATCAGTCAGCCTGCGTATCTTCTGATCAAAATCTCTTACCTCTTCCTCTGAGTATGAATTCGAGAGAGAGAGCATCGAATACTTGTGCCTCACCTGCTTGAATTCCTTATTCAGATCACTGCCTACGCGTTGGGTGGGTGAATTGGGATCATAAAACTCGGGATAGGTTAATTCCAGCTTTTCAAGTTCCTTCAACAGCATATCAAACTCAAGGTCTGAAATAACTGGCTGAGATAAAATATAATACCTGTAATTGTGTTCATCCAGGGCCATACGTAATTCTGCAATCTTTTGGCCGATATCTTCGTTAATCATTGTGTGTAAAATTTGCCCTAAAATACAAAAAGAAGAGCAGGTATAACGCTCCTCCCGTATGCATAATAAAGAATCTGTGGCAGAATAGAAATAAAGTTGGCCCTATGTTGGGCTGATATGAACAAATATAACCTTTGATGACCAAAGCGAATCAATTGTAAAACCTGTAGATATTAGGTATCTCTTTTTCAACTACAACAACAATTCCAAGATACAAGAGTCTATGTTAACTCTATGTCAGGTCTATGTCAGGTCTATTTTAATTTTCAAAATTA
>JACMKG010000300.1 GCA_014380255.1 Prolixibacteraceae bacterium
GCTTTAGTCAGAAGTTCCTGCTCAATTTTGGCTTTTTCAAGCGACTGTGCAAAAATATTTCCAGATAAAATCAAGGCCAGCATCAGGGAGGATACCCCTTTGATCTGAGAAAAAAGAACGAATGTCTTATTCATAAGTATTTTGGTTTAAGATTAGTTCACATTTTAAGGCATTTAAATCAGCAAAGTAGATGACAAAAAACAGAGTTTTTCTCCTTTAAATTGTAGCCTTTCCCATTTTTTTTTAGCCAACTAATTTCCTGGTAGATTTGTATCAATCCTTCTACTATATCTTTCATTCAACCACCTCCAAATATTTCACAATCAAATCCAGTGCATACGGTGAGATTACCTGGTTAATATTTTCCTGAAGTTCCTCTCCTCTCCTCTCCTCTCCTCTGTCGATTTTAGGAACATTGGCCTGGAAAATATCAGTGTTGAGGTATTTTGATAAACTTTACTGCGCCAATTCGACTTTTACTGTATCAAGTTATGAAAAATAGGCAAATAGATTGCTTTCTATCAAGTGAATGGTTTCCCAGTTCTGTCGTTTCTAATTCAGTCAGCTGATCAGTTAAATAAGTGACAATTAATAAATGTCTGTTGTAGGATTCATTTTTTCGTCTTTTACAATGTGCTGACGAATCCCATGGCATTGAACCCTACATGGAAATAAAAAAAAGATTTTGCTTCCAATCATCCTAATTCACTGCATTCTTATAGCAAGAAAAGACAATAGAATTAAAGAGCTTCAAAACAGAATAATAACAACTTAACGACGATTTTCCTGATTGGATTTTTTCGATAAAATAACGAACCAAGTATAAAAGCCGGTGGATAGATTTTTGGGATCTCTCACACTCCATATCCCCGTTCTGAAGGTCAAGTTTTTCTTAATGCTTAAATTTATATTCACTTTCGACATAGCAATCTTAACTCAGGTTTATACTCCCTTTTCCTTCAGCTATTCTAAGATTTCTAAATCATCGTACTTATGGGCCTTTGATTTGCTGAACATTCCCTGAACTTTGCCTGCTTTAGATACCCATTGGTAACCCATCTGTAACCTTTCTGTATCTGAGGTTACAGAAAGGTTACAGATGAGTTACAGATGAGTTACAGATGATGGCAAAGTACAGGCAATGCCGGATGGATGATCATTGGTTTATAATCCCTCATTAGGATGGGAGCTATCTATACTTTTTAATGGATAAAAGACACATCAAAAGGGTATTCAAAACAAAGGAATGGGTGGCACCAGCATTAACTTTTTTATCTTGCAGGAGGCTTTTGTTCATGGTTCGTTAGGATCAATTGCAATTGATCCTAAACATCGATTTGACCCCACTGAAAATTTAAAGCCTCACAAATCATTGATTTGTGAGGCTTTAAATTTTGTAAAGTGACCCAGCTGGGATTCGAACCCAGGACCCCATCCTTAAAAGGGATGTGCTCTACCTGCTGAGCTACTGAGTCATCCTTAATTGAACTGCCTTTTTGTTAAGGCGCTGCAAAGGTACACGCAATTTTGTTTTTTGCAAATCTGAAATGCAATTAATCTGAAGAAAGCTGATTATTTTATAAACAACCAATTGTTAGCTTAATACTTAGGCCTGCTTAAAAAATTTAAATTAATTTTGCCTGTCATAAAACCAAACAACTTTTGTGTGAAAAATAAAGTAGTAGTGATAACCGGTGCGTCCTCGGGAATTGGCAGAGCACTGGCCAAGGAATTTGCCGCACTGGGTTCTAAACTATCATTGGCTGCCCGGCGTACAGAACTTCTGGAAGAGCTTCGGGCAGAACTCCCCAACACTGAAATTCTGATTACCACTACCGATGTGAGCAATGAAAACGATTGCCGCAACCTGATGGAACAAACCATCCAACGGTTTGGACAGATTGATGTTCTGATAAACAACGCGGGCATTTCGATGCGGGCACTCTTTGAAGAGGTAGACCTGAAAGTGATACGTCAGCTGATGGATGTAAATTTCTACGGAACGGTTTATTGCAGCAAATATGCCTTACCTCATCTGCTGAAAACAAAAGGAAGCCTGGTGGGCGTTATTTCCATTGCAGGCTATGTGGGCCTGCCGGGAAGAACAGGCTATTCGGCTTCCAAGTTTGCCATGCGGGGATTTCTGGACACTGTTCGTATTGAAAACCTTAAAAAGGGATTGCATGTATTGGTGGCCGCACCCGGATTTACGGCCTCGGAAGTTCGGCAGGCAGCATTGACCAATGACGGAACCCATCAGGGGGAAACACCGCGCGATGAAAGCAAGATGATGTCCTCGGAAGAATGTGCACGGCACATCGTACGAGCTATCGTGAAAAGAAAACGTGAACTGATACTTACCTTTGTGGAAGGGAAATTAACCGTCTTTTTGGGCAAATTCTTCCCTGCCCTACTCGACAAGCTTACCTACAGTCACATGGCTAAAGAACCTAACTCTCCGTTTAAATAGGGGAATAGGCGGCTAGCTGTTGGCGGCTGGCAAGAAAGGCTTTGATTGAGTATCTTACAAGATGATAGCACAGGATTTTGCCAGAAGCTAGCAGCTAGCAGCCAGTAGCCAATAGCCAATAGCCAATAACATTAATTAAACAATTCAACAGCATGATTGTAACTGAAACCAAAATAAGGATTTATTACGAGGATACCGACCAGATGGGTGTTGTGTACTATGGTAACTACGCCCGATATTATGAAATCGGGCGCACAGAGATGATCCGAGATCTTGGATTTACCTATAAGCAAATGGAAGAGTTGGGCATCATGCTGCCAGCCCGAAGCCTGAAGATTAACTACCTGAAATCAGCCTATTACGACGACTTGCTTACAGTGCGCACCATCGTGGATACAATACCCAGAGTAAAATTTCCCATTAGAACTGAGATTTACAACGAGAAGGGAGAATTAATCAATTCAGGGGAGGTGGTTTTGGTGTTTTATAGTTCCAGAACCAATAAGCCCGTTGCAGCTCCTAAATACTTTATCGATGAAATGATGAAGTATTTCAAAGATGCAGATTAAAGCGCACTTTGGCTTTTCTGCAAAACTATAAAAACGGTTACCAAAACAAAGATAACAATCAATACGCCTGCTGTCTTGTTGATCCACCAAAGCACCCGCAGGCTTATCTTGTGCCTGAAAAGGCTTACCAGACCGGATAAGGAAAACCACCATACCAAGGCGCCGGTAAATATTCCAAGAATGACAAAAAAGGAGTGATAGGGCTGCTCGAGGTGCATCGCTACTCCCGAACTGGTAAAGATTGCAAGAAAAACAAATACTGACAAGGGATTGGAGAAAGTGACCAGGAAAGTAGAAATGAGATCCTTGAAATGAGTATTTCCCCGAAGCCTGTTACGCTGCAGGTCGGATACAGGATCCTTGAAGAAGATATGAATACCCAATCCCAAAACGACCAATGCCCCCACGGACTGAAACAACACTTCATATTCGCGGATAAAATCAACGATATACGTAAGGCTAAAGCCTGCAATAATGGCATAAAGCGTATCAGACAAGGCTGCACCCATACCGGATAACAGACCTGCAGCACGACTTTTATTCACCGTTCGCTGAACAACCAACACCCCTATCGGCCCCAGTGGCACTGATACCAACAAGCCGATTAACATCCCCTTTGCAATCAACATTAAAAACATGCGACAAAAATATATGTTTTTTCAAGGAAACCATATCAGGTTTTGTTACAGCGTAACTTTTAATGGTTTAATTTTTACAGGCAAGCTTTTAAAATCCCTGAAAAGCTTATTCTGCTTATGAATATCAGCACTTAAAAACTCATTCGTTTACTTTATTTGACAGGCGTAGTTCGGCCTGTCGAAGGTGATCAAAAAGAAAGGATCAATATGTAAATCTATCCTCTTTATTTCGTATTTTTAGGTCGTTTAAAACAACGATGAAAAATGGAAGAATTAGCAGTTGGAACACGTGTTGAACATCCCCGTTACGGTGAAGGAATCATCAGTAAAGATAAAATCACTTCCTACGAAATATTCTTTGAACGGGGCGGCAAGACCGAAATTACCAAACGAAGCGAAGATCTTGAAGTAATAGAAACACCAGCCGAAAAGCCAAGAAATTCGCTCACGTTAAATGAAATTGAAAGGGTCATGAGGTATGTGCTCGATGAACAGGGAGCCTTGCAGGAAACAGTTGATTTAAACGATAAGTGGACAGGCGGAAACATGATTCTTCAACCGGCTAATTCATCCCTTAAGGCCAAGGAAATTCCTATTGAAAGCTTTTTCCATAAAATT
The DNA here is from genome assembly GCA_014380255.1 of Prolixibacteraceae bacterium. The sequence goes on from JACMKG010000300.1 coordinate 4,296, forward strand.
GTCATGGTTCGCGACAGGCTCCGTGTGTTGGAACAAAACATCAACAGCCATCCCGGTTTAACGGACGAGGAGAAGGTAAACATGCAGCAATACATTACCCGTATTTACGGATCGCTTACCTCGTTCAACATTTTATTTTCAAACAAAGAACACCATTTCGTTGGTGCTAAATCATAAAAGAATGAAAAGGATACTTGCAATTACGACATCGGTCATTATTAGTTTTTCAACCATGGCACAGGATTTTAAGCAAAAGGTATGGCCGAATGGCGCACCCGACAGTAACGGTATTACAGCACCCGAAGAGACTTTCGAGGGAAAGCGTGTTCGGAATGTTTCTGAAGCCGAATTCTACGTTTATTTACCCAAACAGGGAGTTAATACAGGCGCCGCGGTCATCATATGCCCCGGGGGTGGTTATGGCATGGAAGCCATGGACCATGAAGGTTACGACATGGCTGAATGGCTTGTTCAGCAAGGAGTGGCAGGTATTGTGCTTAAATACCGTTTGCCCAACGGTCATCACCAAATACCGATAGGGGATCTGCAACGCACCATTCGCCTGGTACGGCAGAAAGCCATTGAATGGGGTATCAAACCGTCAAAGATCGGCATTGCCGGGTCTTCGGCAGGGGGCCATCTTGCTTCAACGGCAGGCACCAAATTCGATCTGGGCAACCCTGATTCAACAGATCCCATTGAGAAGATAAGCTGTCGCCCGGATTTCATGCTTTTGCTTTACCCTGTAATTACATTCAATGAAGCATTCGGGCATATGGGCTCACGCAACAACCTGATAGGCTCGGGCAACAAA